>CAYSTY010000079.1:0-2770 GCA_964433685.1 uncultured Actinomycetota bacterium
CGGTTGCGCTCGGTGAGCAGGTCGAGCAGCTCCACCTGGTGGGTGACGTCGAGGAAGGTGGTCGGCTCGTCGAGCAGGACGATGTCGGTCTGCTGCGCGAGCACCATCGCGATCCAGACGCGCTGGCCCTGGCCGCCCGACAGCTCCTCGACGCGGCGGTCGGCGAGGTCGCTGATCCCGGTCGCCGCCATGGCCTCGGCGACGACGCGGTCGTCCTCGCTGCAGCGGCGTCCGAACCAGCCCTGGTGGGGGTAGCGGCCGCGGGCCACGAGGTCGACGACGCGGACCCCGTCGGGCGCGGTCGAGCTCTGCGGCAGCACGCCCACGATCCGGGCGACCTCCCGGCTCGACATCCGGTTGATGTCGCGTCCCCCGACGGTCACGCGCCCGCTCGACAGGGGCAGCAGACGGGCCAGGCCCCGCAGCAACGTCGACTTGCCGCAGGCGTTCGGTCCGACGACGGCGGTGATACGGCCGTCGGGGATCGTCAGGTCGAGCCCGTCGATCACGGTCCGGTCGCCGTACCCGATGCTGACGCCCTCGGCGGTCAGCGCGTGCAGTTGGGGGACCTGCTGGTCCGACCTCATCGACGTCCCTCTCGTCCCGTGCGTGCCAGCAGCCAGATCAGGTACGGCGCACCCACCAGCCCGGTCACGATGCCGACCGGTGCGGCGAGCTGCCCGGGCAGGGCGTGCTGCCCGATCACGTCGGCGGTGAGCATCATCGCGGCGCCGACCACCGCGCTGGTGGCCAACGCCGGACCACCGTCGTCGAGCAGGCCGCGCGCGATCGCCGGGGCGACGAGCGCGACGAAGGGCACCGGGCCGGCCACCGACGTGGCGACCGCCACCAGCGCCACACCCACCAGGAGCGAGGCCGCGCGGGCCCGGTCGGCCGACACCCCGAGCCCGCGGGCGTGGTCGTCGCCGAGCGCGAGCACCCGTTGGCGGCTGGCCTGGTACAGCCCGATCGGTACCAGCACCGCCACGCCCAGGAGCAGCCGTGCCAGCTGGTCGCCGCGGACGTCGCCGACGCTGCCGACGGTCCACAGCAGCGCTTCGGCGGCCTCGCGGACCTCGCCCCGCGTCAGCATCCAGCCCACCGTCGAGTTGGCGAGGTAGGCGAAGCCGATGCCGACCAGCACGAACCGGATGCCGTGCAGCCCCTGTCGCCAGGCCAGCACCCAGATGCCCACGGCGGCCGCCAACGCTCCGACGCCGGCGAAGGCGGCGACCGCGGCGCCGCCGAGGCCGAGACCGAGCAACGCCCACACCGCGCCGAGGCTGGCGCCCGACGAGATGCCGAGGATGTCGGGGCTGGCCAGCGGGTTGCGCAAGGTCGACTGGAACAGCGCTCCGGCGGTCCCGAACGCGAGGCCGGCGCCGAGCGCGGCGAGCACCCGAGGTAGGCGCAGGCGACGGATCACGAGCGTGTCGCTGGCGTCCCCGGTACCGAACAGCGCGGCGATCACGTCGGCCGGGCTGAGGCCCGCCGCGCCGAGCATCAGCGCCACCACGACCAGGACCAGCACCAGGACCCCCGCCAGGCCGAGGACGGTCGCCTGGCGGCGGGTCCGGGCGCGGCGCAGCTGTGCGGGTGCTGCCGGGTCGACCCGGTCCGGTGCGGTGACGGTGTCGATCCTCACAGCTGCGCCACCCGGCGGCCGCGGGCCACGGCGATCAGGACCGGGGCACCGATGAAGGCGCTGACGAGGCCGGCCTCGAGCTCACCCGGTCGCGCGACCAACCGGCCCAGGACGTCGGCGCCCAGCAGCAGCGCGGCGCCGAGGACGGCGGCGACCACGGAGATGCGGCGGTAGTCCGAGCCGGCCAGGCGTCGCGCCGCGTGCGGGACGACGAGGCCCACCAGCGCGATCGGTCCGACGAGGCTCGTGGCGGCACCTGCGAGGAGGGTGATGCCGAGGCCGGCGAGCACACGCGTGGTCCCGACGCGCTGGCCGAGGCCGCGGGCGACGTCGTCGCCGAGGGCGAGGAGGTTCAGCCGGTTGGCGCACACGAGCGTGAGCACGGCACCGACGGCGACGAAGGGCCACAGGTCGGCGGCGAGGTCGAGGTCGCGTCCGGTCAGCGCGCCGACCGACCAGAACCGGTACTCGTCGAACGTCTGGCGGCTGCGCATCAGGATCATGGTGATGATCGGGGTCAGCAGGGCGGTGAGCGCGGCGCCGCCGAGCGCGAGCCGGACCGGTTCCCCGCGGCCGATCGCGGCGACGGCCAATGCGGCGGCCGCGGCACCGACGAACGCGAACCAGACGAACGTCGCCGGTTCGGTGACGCCGAGCAGCCAGATCGACAGCACGACCGCGAGCGACGCGCCGGCGTTGATGCCGAGCAGGCCGGGGTCGGCGATCGGGTTGCGGGTCACACCTTGGATGAGGGTGCCGGCGAGGCCGAGCGCCGCGCCCGCGAGCAGACCCACGACGGTGCGGGGGATGCGCAGATCGACCACGACCCGGTGGTCGGCGTGCCCGGCGATCGGGTCGGTGATGGCGCGCCACACCTCGGCCGGCGGGATCGCCCGGACCCCGAGCATGAGGCTCGCGACCGCGGCGACGGCCAGCAGCAGCAGGCAGACGAGGGCGACGACGAGGCCGTCACGCCGCCGGGCGGGAGGCGTGACGACGGGGGACGCGGCGGGAGCCGCCCGGTCGGCGTAGGTGAGGTTCACCTAACGAGTGTGGCAGACGACGCGGTGCGGTGTCGAGCCCGAGGCGCCTCACCGGCGCGCGTGGGTCAGCGCACCCCGCGAC
>CAYSTY010000079.1:2870-7329 GCA_964433685.1 uncultured Actinomycetota bacterium
TCAGCGCACCCCGCGACAGTCGGGGCAGCGGGCCCGGAAGGTGACCTCGACGTCGAGCACCTCGAAGCCGTGACGCTGGTCGGCCGGCAGCCGCGGGTCGTCGGCCCGGACGTCCAGCATCCGCCCGCAGGCGACGCACAGCAGGTGGTGGTGGCGTTCGGTGACGTTCGGGTCGTACCGCTTGCGGCCGTCGGCGTGGGTGATCTCGCCCACCTCGCCGATGTCCACCAGCTCGTGCAGGGTGTTGTAGACCGTCGCCCGTCCCACCTCGGGGAGCGCCTCACGGGCGCGTGCGAGGACCTCGTCGGCGGTCAGGTGCAGGTGCTCGCCGGACATGACCTCGGCGATGACGCGCCGCTGGGCGGTCAGGCGCCAACCGCGGTCGCGGAGTCGGTCGATGAGCACGGTCACGTGTCGCTCCTGGGCGCCGCGCCACCCTGCGACGGGTGCGCTCGGTTCCGGGTCTGGACCGAGTCTAACCACGTGGTGGGTCCAAGCTCCCCTCGCGTCGCGGAGCTCAGAGGAAGCGCTGCACGAGCGCGGCGACCTCCGCGGGCGTGGTGGCCAGCTCGCGCAGGCGGAAGAACTCGTCGAGGTGGCCGGGCGTCACGATGAACAGGATCGTCGCGGGACCGTCGATCGACCGGAAGGTGTGGATCGGCCCGCGGGGCAGGAAGAAGGTGGAGCCCGGACCGCCGCGCCAGGTGTCCGGACCGCACTCGACCTCGAGGTGGCCGTCGAGGACGTGGATGGTCTCGTCCTCGTGACGGTGGCTGTGAGGCGGCGGCCCCGGACCGTCGACGATCGTGCGGTAGAGGGCGAGGCTGCCGCCGGTCGACGCGGCGGAGCAGCGGACCTCGGGGTCGCGGCCGGGTACGCCCTCGTCGGGACCGATGGCGTAGCCGCGTGTGGGGATCGGGTGGTCGGGGGTGGTGGTGGACATGCGGGTCGCTCCGGGTCGCCCCCACGACGCGGCGCGACGGACGCACCTCGTCGTGGGCTGCGGAGCCGAGCCGTGCCGGGAGCGCGTGTCAACGACTCGACGCACGCGGCCGGAGCACGCCGACCGTCCCAGCGGTCAGCGGGCGAGCCGGGCCAGCAACGCGAGGTACAGCTCGGCGGTGGCGACCGCGTCCGCGACGGCGTGGTGCGCCGGGTGCGGCGGGAGGCCGAGCGCCGCGCGTGCCCCGGCCAGGTCCCGCGGCAGCCGCCGTGCCGACCGCGTCGCCCGCTCCCGTCTGCGCACACGGTCGATGATCGTGACCGTGTCGACGACCCGCGGTCGTGGCCAGCGCGCCCCGGTGGCGGCGCACGCGCGGCGCAGGACCTGGACGTCCAACCCCGCGTGGTGGACCAGCACCGCGTCGACCGCGACGATCGCGGCGAGCACGCCCGGGAGGACCTCCTCGAGCGCGGGCGCGTCCGCCACCTCCGAGGGCCGGAGGTGGTGGGCTTCGATGCCCTCGACCGCCGAGCGGTCCCCGGGCCGCACGAGCGACCGGTAGGCACGACCGAGGTGGATCACGCCGTCCTCGACGGGGACCGTGCCGATCTCCAGCACCTCGGCCCGGCGGGCGTCGAAGCCGGTCGTCTCGAGGTCGAGGGCGAGCAGACGTCGCGGCGTCGACCGCCACGGCAGCCGGTTCACGGGGCGACGGGAGGTCGGGAGGTCATCCCTCCACCTCGTCGCCGCCGAGCCGGGTGATGACGGCCCGTTGCAGCCGGGCGACCGCGACGAACGCGTCCTTGAGGGAGCGGCGCCGGGTGGGCGTGAGCGCGTCCAGGCTGATGGCGTTCGAGGCCGGCAGGTCCTGGTGCCAGGCGCGCAGGTGGCCGTGCATCCGCAGCTCCTGGAAGAACCGGAACGCCTCGCTCAGCTCCTCGGCGGCGTCCGCGCTGAGCGCGCCGTTCGCCGTCGCGGCGGCGAGTCGGTCGACGGTCGAGCGCGCCGTGGTGCCGGCCTCGACGGCCAGGACGCGTGCCAGCGCGACGATCGGGCCGATCCCGCCGGCCTTCAGGTCGACGGTGCGGTCGGCGCCGCTGCGCACCCGCTGGAGGAGACCGAGCGGCGGTCGCTGCCGGCCGGCGCCCGCGGCCATCCGTGCCAGCAGGACGCGGTCGCCGCGGCGGGCACGCACCACCTCGTCGAGCACCTCGACGTCGAGGTCGCCGGCGACCACCCGGTTGTCCAGGAAGATGCTCGCCTCGAACAGGGCCCGGACGTCGGGTTCGTCGAGCCAACCTTCGAACCGGGCGCGCCAGGTCGGCAGCGTGCCGGCCCAGTTCGTCGCCATGACGCCCCCGGCGCAGTACGGCAGACCAGCGTCGGCGAGCTGGTCGCTGACGTCGCGTGCGAACGCCGCGAACCAGGCGGCACCGTCGTCGTCGACCTCGCCGTGCACGAGCGCGTGGTCCTGGTCGGTCAACAGGGTCTGTTCGCGGCGCGCGTCCGAGCCGAGCGTGAGCCACGCGTACGGCGCCGGCGGCGGTCCGAGGTGCTCGATGGCGTGCTCGGTGCAGCGTCGTAGCAGCACGTCGGTCAGCATCGAGACCGTCCGGGTGACCTCCAGCGGCGACGACCCGCCGCTCAGCTGCCGCGACACGGTGGCGTACAGCCGTTCGCGCACCTTCCCGCCGTTCCCGCGCGGCGCGGTCGCGATCTCCTGCTGGAGGTGGGAGGGGCTGGAGGCGTCCGCGCGGAGCAGGTCGCCGGTGGTGATGACCGCCACGAGGCGACCGTCCCGCTCGACACCGAGGTGGTGGATGGCACGCTCGAGCATGCGGACCCGGACCTCGACGATCGGGGTGGCCACGTCGACCGCGAGGATGGGGGAGGAGGCGACCGCGGTCGCGGCGGTGTCCGGTCCGCGACCCTCGGCGAGGACGCGGTCACGCAGGTCGCGCGTGGTGACGAGGGCCGGCGGGTCGGCATCGATGACGACCGAGCTGATCCGCTCCTGGCGCATCGTGCGGGCGACCGTGCCGACGTCGGCATCCGGCGGGACGGTCACCAGCTCACGGGCGACGAGCGTGCCGACCGGCGCCGTGGGGACCGACGGCGCCCGGACGGCGTTGTCGACCGACGCGGCGCGGAGCCGGCTGGCCAGGCCCCGGACCTCGGGCGCGAACGCGGGTGACGCGGCCAGCTCGCGGACGACCGTCGCCGGCAGCCGGTAGATCAGCAGGTCGTCGATCGCGTCGACGTCCACGTCGATGGGTCGGTCGTTGACGATCGAGGTCATGCCGAACCACTCACCGGGTTCGACGGTCGTCAGGGACACCTCGTCCCGGGACACGAGCGCGGTCCCCTTGCGCACGATGTGCAGGTGGTCGCTCGGAGCGCCGCCGTGGTGGAGGACCCGGGTACCCGCCGGGACGTAGGTCACCTCGAGGGCCGCGAGCACCGTTCGGAGGGTCGCGTCGTCGAGCCGGTCGAACGGCGCGAGCGACCGGACGAAGTCCTCGGGTCCGAGCGCGACGGTGTGGTCGGCCGGGGTCGGCCCACCCGGGTCGCGGTCCAGCGGTCCGGTCGTCGCGTCGTCGCTGCGCACCTCGGGTCCCGTCCCTCTCCCGGCGACGAACCTAGGCGACGCGTCGCCCGCGGGACGCGGTCAGGTGGGGCTGCTGCCGATGTTGACCATCCAGCCGGTCCCGAAGCGGTCGGTGCAGGCGCCGAAGTGGTCACCCCACGGTGCCTTCGCGAGCGGCTCGATGACGGTGCCGCCGTCCGCGAGCGCGTCGTAGTAGCCGCGCAGCAGAGGCTCCTCGTCGCCGCTGAGGGCGATGGCGATCGCGGAGCCGGGCTGGAACGGGACGCCGTCCGGGACGTCCGACCCCATCAGGACCAGACCGTGGTCGGTGACGAGCTGGGCGTGCATGATGCGATCGTCGTTCGACGGGTGTCCGCTCATCCCCATGGACGCGAACGTGTCCATCGACAGCTCGCCGCCGAAGACGGAGCGGTAGAAGTCCATCGCCTCGCGGGCGCGGTCCTGGAACTGGAGGTAGGGGTTCATCTGCACGGCGGTCACGGGGGCTCCGGACGTCGAGGGTGTCGGGTACGCCGGTGGAGACGGTGTGCGACGCCGGAAGTCATCGGTGCCTCGAACCGCACCGGCGGGGTGTCGAGAACACCCGACACCGTCACGGTGGTTGACTGCACCCGTGGACGTCACGCGCGAGCAGGTGCTGCGGTTCCGCTTCCACCAGCAGCGGCTGGCCGGAGGCGGACCGACCGACGACTGCTCGATCCTCGACCTCGGGGTGCAGGACACCGGTGGACCGCGGGCGGCCCGCTGGGCGATGGCCATCCGCGGCTGCGACCTCGCCGACGACCGACTCGTGTACGCCTGGACGCTCCGCGGTGCCCCGCACGCCTACCGCCGCAGCGAGGCCGCAGCCGTCGCCGCAGCCACGGCCCCCTACGACGAGGCGGACGCGGCCAAGCGGATCTTCGACG
>CAYSTY010000079.1:7429-8784 GCA_964433685.1 uncultured Actinomycetota bacterium
GTCGTGCTGGCCGGTGATCTTGGTCGCCACCTCGCCCGGTGCGACCGCGTTCACGGTGATCGCGTGTTCGGCGAGCTCGAGCGCGGCGACCGTGACCAGCTGCCCGAGACCACCCTTCGCGGCGCAGTAGGCGCTCGACCCGCGCAGCGGGACGTGCTCGTGCACGGAGGTCACCGCCACGATCCGGCCACCCTCCCCGCGCTCGACCATCCGGCGCGCCGCCGCCTGCATGCACAGGAACGCCGCGGTCAGGTCGACGTCCAGGACGTGGCGCCACTCGTCCAGACCCTGGTCGAGGAACGGCGTCTCGGATCCGGTCCCCGCGTTGTTCACCAGCACGTCGAGGTGGCCGAGGGTGTCGGTGAGCTCGTCCACCGCGCGGGCGCCCGCGTGCACGTCGGCGAGGTCGACCTGGCGGACCGCGACGCGAGCCCCCGCCTCCTCGACCTCGGCGACGGTGCCGGCGATGCCGTCCTCGTCGGTGTTCCAGGTCAGCCCGAGGTCGTAGCCCGCCGCGGCGAGCACGACGGCGGTGGCCTTCCCGATGCCGGCGCTGGCGCCGGTGACGATCGCGGTGCGCATCAGGAACCCGACCCGGGTTCGTGCATCCTGCGGTTCATCGCCGCGCCGGCCGCATCCGGTGAGGCGTCCGAACCGACCGCCATCGCCCGGGACGTCAGCGACCCACCGAGGACGGTGCCGTCGCCGGACATCAACGCCTCGAAGCCCTGCGCGGCGACCTTCGCGGGGTCGTCCTTGTCAGCCTGGCCGACCTTGGTGTCCTCGAGGTGGGCGCGTTCGAAGAACTCGGTGTCGGTGGGGCCGGGCAGCAGCGTGGTGACGGTGACGCCGGTGCCGTCCAGCTCGTTGCGGAGCGCCTGGCCGAAGGACTGCACGAACGCCTTGGAGGCGCCGTAGATCGCCTGGAACGGGACCGGGGCACGGGCGGCGACCGACGAGGTGAACAGGATCCGCCCCTGCCCCCGTCCCACCATGTCGCGGGCCACGTGCTTGGCGAGCACGACGGTCGAGACGACGTTGAGCTCGATCAGCCGCAGCTCACGTTCGAGGTCGTTGTCGAGGAACGGCCCACCCGCGCCGACGCCGGCGTTGATCGCCACGGCGTCGAGCGGCCGTCCGAGGGCGATGACGCGCTCGTGGAGACGGTCCGCCCCCTCCCGCCCGGCGAGGTCGAGGCGCTCGGCGTGGACGGTCCCACCGTGGCCGCGTAACTGCTCGGCCGCTGCGACGAGCTCGTCGTCCTCGGCGGCGACGACCAGGTCGAAGCCGTTGCGGGCGAACTGGACCGCGAGCTCGTAGCCGATGCCGCTGGAGGCACCGGTCACCAGCGCGAG
>CAYSTY010000080.1:0-8754 GCA_964433685.1 uncultured Actinomycetota bacterium
CGCAGCTCATCGATCCGTTCCAGACCCGCTCCCGACGCCAACGGCTCGAGTTCGCGTCGGATGTGCGCCCGGGCTTCCTCGGTGTCCGCGAGCCCGTGGAACGTCGCGAACGTCACCTTGTTGATGCTCGCCCAGCGGAGCAGCGGCTGCTCCGCCAGTTCCACCGCGATGACGGCGCGCCCATCGACGACATCGAACGCGGCTTCACGGACGAACGCGGAGCGGCGCAGTTCGCGCTCGAGAACCGAGCGTGCGATGCGGTCGCCCCGCACCTCCACCACGTCGCCGATCGGTCCACCGAGGTGGAGCACGCCGTCACGCTGCTGCCCCCCATCTCCGGTCGCCACACGGTCACCGGAGACCGCAGGTCCGTGGAGCACGATCTCGTCGCTCTCGGACGAGACGGAGATACCGCTGAGCGGAGATCCGACATCACCCGCCAAGGGTCCTTCAGCCGTGACCGTCGCGATGCCGCCGAGCTCGGTCAGCGCGTACGCGATGCGGACCGGGAGCCGGAGTGCCTCGGCGAAGCTGCGCTCGTGTGCGCCGAGGGGACTTCCGCTGACGATGATGATCCTCGCCTCGTCGAGGCCGAGCTTCTCCACGATCGGGACCCGCAGGTGCGCCCCCGCCGGCGGGACCTGCTCGTCGTCCGCCGCCCGCCGCGCCCAACCGCGTGCCACCATGCCCTTGATACCGCGGTTGCCGACGAGTCTGCCGGCGACGTCCTCGGCCGTGCGGTCGAGCCAGCGACGGGTCACGTGCACGTAGGTCGGGGCGACCTCGTACATGGCCAGCGAAGCGCCGGAGCGACTCTCCGGCAGCGCGAGCAGCGCACCCGACAGGAGGCTCGCGTAGATCGTGGTGGTGCGTTCGGTGGGGTCGGCCAACGGACGGAACGACAGCACCCGGTCGTCACGACCGAGTTCGAACGCGTCGATGACCGCGCGCGCCCCTGCCGCGAGCGCCCCGTGGGACAACGTCGCGACGCGCGGGTCGCCCATCGTTCCGGAGCTGACCGCGACCACGGCGGTCGAGTCCGGCCGCAGTCGGCCGACCGCGTCGGCGAACCCGTTCAGATCGGCGACCCGGTCACCCACGAGGTCGTCGAGCCGCGTCACCCGCTCGTCCCGGGCGACGACCGCTGCCTGGGGTCGGTGCTCGATGATCCGCTGCAACTCGAGGTGGCCGGCGTCGGCGTGGTCGAGCAGACGGTCGACCATCTCCTGGTCGGACACGAACACGTAGGTGGCGTCGGAAGCCGAAGCGACCCGCAGGATGACGTCGTCGGGGCTATCGGCGGCGACCGCGGACACGCGTGCACCGGTGGCCTGTACGGCCAGGTCCACGACCAGCCACTCGAGCTGGTCGGCGGCGATCAGCAGCACCGTCGTTCCTGGGCCGACGCCCACGTCCGCCAGCGCAGCCGTCGTCCGTGCCACGAGATCAGCGAGCTCGCCCCGGCTCGTACGCTGCCACAAGCCGTAGCGCTTGACCATCACGGCCGGCGTGTCGGGTTCCGCTCGAGCGAGCTCGAGGAAGGTGGCGAGTACCGAGGACGTCGTCACGCCGTGACTCCTGACTCCGCACCGAGGTAGGCCTCGATGACCTCGGGCTGGGCCTGCACCTCTGCCGGCGTGCCGAGACCGATCGGGCGACCGAAGTTCACCGCCATGACCCGATCGGCGATGCTCATCACCACCGCCATGTCGTGCTCGATCATCAGGATCGTCACGCCCAGCTCGGCACGGATCTCGAAGATGAAACGCACGATGTCCTGCCGTGCGTCGGCTCCCATCCCGGCCATCGGTTCGTCGAGCAGGAGGAGGTCCGGCTCCATCGCGAGGACCCGGGCGAGCTCGATCCGTTTCTGGAGCCCGTACGGCAGCTCACCGACCTCGTCCCACCGGTACGGGGACAGATCGAGCAGGTCGATGATCCGCTCCACCGCCGCGCGTTGCTCGATCTCCTCGCGTACCGCCGCCCGCGTCATGAACCCACCCGCCAACGCGCCGCGCTTCTGGTGGATGTAACGGCCGAGCAGCAGGTTGTCGAGCGTCGACAGTTGGGGGAACAGCCCGAGGTTCTGGAAGGTCCGAGCAACCCCCCGACGGACGATGTCGTGCGGCTTGCGGCCGAGGAGGTCCTCGGTCCTGCCGTCCCGATCGGTGTAACGGATCGAGGCGCCGTCGTCGGGCTGGTACACGCCGGTGATGGCGTTGACGATCGTCGTCTTCCCGGCGCCGTTCGGCCCGATGAGCGCGAACAGTTCGCCGCGCTGGACGTCGAGCGAGACGCCGTCGGCAGCTTTCAGGCCACCGAAGGTGACCGAGACGTCACGCAGTTCGAGGATCGTGCTCACGACTGTCCTCGCTGCCGGTAGCGACCGGCGATCCGTTCGTAGGACTCGCGGGCGTCGCCCGCCCCGCCGAGGTAGAACTCCTGGACGAAATCGTCCTGCTCGAGCTCCTGCGACTCCCCCTCGATGACGACCCGACCGGTCTCGAGCACGTAGCCGTAGTGCGAGCTGGCCAGGGCCACCCGGGCGTTCTGCTCGATCACGAGCACCGAGGTGCCGAGGTCGCTGTTGAGTTGGCGGAGGTGGCCGAACAGGTCCTCGACGATCATCGGCGCCAGCCCGAGGGACAGCTCGTCACAGATCAGCAGCTTCGGACGGGCCATCAGTGCCCGACCGACCGCGACCATCTGCTGCTCGCCGCCCGACAGGTACCCGGCGAACTGACGGTTGCGTTCGGCCAGGCGGGGGAACTGGGTGTAGATCCGGTCGAGGTCCTCGGCGACCTCCTTGTCACGCCGCGTCGCAGCGCCACAGCGCAGGTTCTCGTCCACGGTCAGCCGAGGGAACAGCATGCGCCCCTCCGGGACCTGGCAGATCCCACTGCGCACGATCGCACCGGCCGACGACCCGACGAGGTCCTTGCCGCCGTAGTCGATCCGGCCGTCACGGATGCGCCCGTCGTGGTTGAACAGCAAGCTCGTGATGGCGCGGACGAGGGTGGTCTTGCCGGCACCGTTGGCGCCGAGGACCGACACGATGCGGCCGCTCGGGACCTCGATGGAGACGCCGCTCAGACCGACGACCGCACCGGCGTACACGACCTCGAGGTTGTGTACCGACAGGGCGGGGACGTCGGCCTCGTTCGGCCGGCGGGTGCTTGGGCTCATGTGCTGTACGGCCATCGGGCGAAGTACCCCTTCGTGCTGTTCCAGATGCCGGCGAGCCCGGATGGGCGTAGCACCAGGACGATGATGATGAGCAGGCCGAAGATGCCGAGGTGGACCTCGCTCTCGTACCGCTGCAGCACCGCGATATCGCGCAACACCGGGGTGTGCACCGTTCCCCACTGGAAGAGCGGCGGGGCGAGGTAGAAGAACAGCGCGCCGAGGACCGCACCGGTCATCGACGCGTGTCCGCCGACGATGATCATGATGGCGAAGTTGAGCACGACGCCGAACGGGAACGAGTCCTCGCCGCGCGCGCCGATGTAGTACGAGGACAGCGCGCCGGAGAGCGATACGAACGCCGAGGAGATCGAGAACGCCAGCAGCTTGCTCTTGGTGACGTTGATGCCGATGAGCGATGCGGCGACGTCGTGCTCACCGACCGCGCGGAAGGCTCGACCTTCGCGGGTACGCAGCACGTTGCTCATGAACCAGACCGACAGCACCGCGGCGATGAGCAGGACCCAGTACCAGCGGAAGTTGCCGAAGATGGCGAAGGTCCCATCGGGGTCCTTCGGAAGGAACGGGATCCACGCCGGGAGCGCTGGCGCGTCGAAACGGATGCCGCTGAAGCCGAAGTACCGCACCTGGAACACGCGGTAGCCGAAGTGGAAGAAGAAGTGGACACCGAAGGTCGCGATCAGCAGGTACAGGCCCCGGAACCGCAGGGCCGGGAGCGCGACGATGGCCCCGACGAGCGCTCCGGCGATGACCGCGGCGATGACCACCACCAGGAACGGCACGCCCATGACCACGCCGAGGTAGGCGCTGACCATCGTGCCGAGCATGAGGAAGGCGGCGTGCGCGACGCTGATCTGGTGGGTGTAGCCGAGCAGGAGGTTGAACGCAGCCGCGCCGATGACGGCGGTCAACGCGAGGTTGATGTTGGTCAACCACGACGACCACGGGAAGCCCATCGGCGGCTGCCACCGCATCTCGAGGATGAACGGCAACGCGATGGCGACGGCCACGATCACGATCGCGACGACGCGCTGCGGCCGCGTGCGGAACCGGCGCAGGTCCTGTCGGTAGTCGGTGGTGTAGCGACCGCTCACGGGGCGCCTCCGGTCTGATCGAACTGGGCTCGGTGCGACGAACGTCGGGGTCAGACGCGAACGAGATCCTTCGTGCCGAACAGCCCGGAAGGACGCCACAACAGCACCAGGAACATGATCCCGAAGGCGATCACGTCCCGGTACTGCGCCCCGAGGTAGCCGGTCCCGAGCGTCTCGACGACCCCGACGATGAGCCCGCCGATGATGGCTCCCTGCACCGAGTCGATACCGCCGAGGATGGCCGCCGGGAAGGCACGCAGACCGATGGCGGCGATGTTGAGGTCGATCGACGCCGTCTTGTGGGCGTACAGGACGCCGCCGACCCCGGCGAGCATGAGACCGATCGCCCAGGCGGTGGCGTAGATGCGGTTCGGGGTGATGCCCATGGCGGCTGCGGCTTCGAGGTTCTCGGCGACGGCCCGCATGTGCAGCCCGATGCGCGAGTACCGGAAGAAGGCGAAGAAGCCGAGGACGACGACGACGGCGGTGATCAGGATGATGATGTCGACCCAGGACACGTACGCACCCGCGAAACGCAGCCCGCCGCTCGGCAGCTTCTGGAGCCGACCGAACTCGAGCGGGCCGTAGCTGATGAGCAAGCCCGCGCGGATGAGGATCTCGAGACCGACGGTGACGAGGACCACCGAGAAGAACGCCTTGCCGATCATCCAGCGCATGACCCCGTAGTGCAGGATGACGCCGGTCGCCGCCATGACGGCGGCGATGATCACCAGGCCGGCGGCGAAGGACAGATCGAGTCGCCCGATGAAGGTCAACGCCAGGTAGCTCGACAGCATCAGGAAAGACCCGTGCGCGAAGTTCAGGACCCCGGTCGCCTTGAAGACCAGCACGAACCCGAGGGCGATCAGTGCGTAGATGGCGCCCACTGAGATGCCGCTCAGAAGGAACGGTACGAAGACGTTCACGGCGATCTCCCGGTCGCACCGCCTCGATGGAGGCGGTCGCTCTCCTGCAGCTGGTGATCCATCGGTCCAGCGCTGGAACCGCTCGGCCACCGACGCCGAGCCTCCCGTCCCGCACCTTTACCTACTGGTCGGTAAACACTGTAGGGTGACCGCAGCTCGCAAGCAACAACGACGTACTCGGATCGTCGCGACAGCCGGGAGCGGTGCGACGGGACAGGGAGGTGGTCCGTGCCTGCACGGGAGCTGAGCATCGCGGCCGGGATGCTGCTGGACGTCTCCGACCCCGTCGACTGCGTGGAGATCGCCGCGGCGGCGGGCTTCGATGCGTTGGGTCTGCGCTTCATCGGTGACCCACCGACGGCTCGACGCCTCCAACGGGTCCGGGCGGCACTCGAGCGGACCGGGCTGTACCTGCTCGACCTCGAGATGGTCATCCTCGCCGCCGACGGGACCCCCGCCGCGAGCGATGCGCAGGTGCTCGAGATCGCGAACGAGCTCGCACCGCGCCACCTGACGACGGTCAGCTACTGCACCGACGCCGCCCGTACGACCGAACGTCTGGCCGACGTGTGCGACGCCGTGGGCGACGCCGGTGTCGTGCCCGCCCTCGAGTTCCTGCCGTTCAGCGGGGTGCGTACGTTCGCGGCGGCGCGCCGGATCGTCGAGGGCGTCGCTCCCGGCCGGGCAGCTGTGCTGGTCGACGCTCTGCACGTCGAACGCTCGGGTGACGTACCGGAGACGCTCTCGGACGCGACGGATGCACTGATCCCCTACGTGCAGCTGTGCGACGCTCCGGCGCTCGCGCCCGATGCGTCCGACCGGGGGCTGTACCGCGAGGCAGTCGCCGGCCGCTCGCTCCCGGGCGACGGTGAACTGCCGCTCGAGCGCTTCCTCGCGGCCATCCCAGCGACGGCGCCGCTGAGCGTGGAGGTGTTGTCGGAGGCGCTCATGGGCACCCTCGACCCGTCGACGCGTGCGGCGCGGGCCATGACGGCGACACGACAGCTCCTCGAACGGACGGCGGCCCCGGAGGTCGACGCGTGATCAACCTCGCCGACTTCCTCGATCGCAACGCCTGGCGGTCGCCTCGGGGCGAGGCGTGCATCGATCCGCGAACCGACCGACGGCTGACCCACGCAGCACTCGACGACCGCGCCTCGCGACTCGCGGTGGCGCTCCGCCACCGGCTCGGCCTGGAACCCGGCGATCGGATCGCGATCCTCGCGCGGAACTGCGCCGAGTACCTCGAGCTGTTCTTCGCGGCGGGGCGTGTCGGTGTCATCGCCGTCCCGCTCAACTGGCGGCTCGCGCCGCCCGAACTCCTGCGCGTCCTCGATGACGCGACGCCGCGGGTGATCGTGCACGCCGCCGCCTTCGACGAGGTCGTCCCCGCGTTGCAGCGCGGCTACGACGCCGATCACTGGATCCGGTTCGCACCAGGTGAACCATCCTCCTACGAGGACCTGCTCGCCGCCAGCGATCCGTCGGCGACCGCAGGCCTCGGCAGCTTCGGTGACGACGATCCGTTCTTCATCCTCTACACCGGTGGGACCACGGGCCGCGCGAAGGGCGTGCTCCACTCACACCGCAGCGCCTACACGGCCATGCTCAACCAGGACGCGACCGAGCGGGTCACCGAGCGGGACGTCTACCTGCTGCTCGGGCAGATGTTCCACATCCCCATGGTGCTCGCCATGAACTACCTCACCCGCGAGCGCCCCGTGGTGCTGCTCGACTTCGATGCTCGGGCCACGCTCGAGGTCATCGAACAGGAGCGGGTGAGCGGCTTCCTGGGCGTGACCACGATGCTGAACTACCTGCTCGCGGTCGACGACCTCGAACGCTACGACCTGTCGTCGCTGCGGCTCGTGCAGTACGGCGGCGGCCCCATGGGCGAGGCCGTGGTGCGCGAAGCCCTGGAACGTCTGCCGTGCGACCTGCAGCAGGGCTACGGCCAGACCGAGGGTGGCACCATGACCTTCCTCACCGCCGACGTCCACCGCGAGGCGACCGCGGGACGCCACGCCCACCGACTGCGCTCGTGCGGCCGCGAGGCTCACCTGTCGTCGGTGCGCATCGTGGACGGATCCGGAGCCGTGGTCGCGCGGGACGGGCGCACCATCGGCGAGATCGTGACACGGTCCGACGCGAACATGGTGCGCTACTGGAACCGTCCCGAGGAGACCGCCGAGACCCTTCGCGACGGCTGGCTCCACACCGGCGACCTCGCGGTCTGGGACGAGGACGGGTTCGTGTACATCCAGGATCGCAAGAAGGAGATGATCATCTCCGGTGGCGAGAACATCTACCCCGCCCAGGTCGAGAACGTCCTCTACCGGCACCCGGCCGTGCTCGAGGTCGCCGTCATCGGCGTGCCGGACGAGACGTGGGGTGAGGCGGTCAAGGCCGTGGTCGCGTTGAAACCGGGACAGGCAGCCACCGAGGAGGAACTGATCGCGCTGACGCGCGATGAGCTCGCGTCGTACATGAAGCCGCGGAGCGTCGACTTCGTCGACGAACTGCCCAAGTCGCCCACCGGCAAGATCCTCAAGCGTGAACTGCGCGACACGTACGCGTCCGGGGTCGACACCGCGGGTTGATGTCTCCCGCCGTTGGTCCTCCACGCCGGGTCGACGCCGCGACGCGAAGCGGGGCATCGGATCGTCACGATCCGATGCCCCGCTCGGTCCTGCGGTGGCGCGAGGGTCAGCCGGCGGCGACCCCGTACTCGCCATCGATGTGTTCGGCCCACTGCTCGAACGAACCGACGATCTGCATGTTCTCGCCGTCGCTCGACGCGAACGGTGCAGCGCAGGGGTTGGCGTTGATGTCGGTCCAGTCGATGTCGCAGGTCAAGCCCTTGACGTCGTAGGGACCCTGGAGCCCCTCGTGGAACGAGGCTCGGGTCAGCTCCCCGCTCTCGGCCGCACGCTCGATCGCCTGGTGGATGATCATCCCACTCACCCACCCGTGGGTGAAGTTGATGTGGGCTGCGTCGGCCGCGTAGTCCGAGCCGTCACCTTCGATGAAGTCGGCGATCTCCTGGCTGCCCTCGCTGTCGTCCGCGTAGGTCAGGAACGAGTGGATCCCCTCGGTGACCTCGAGCTGCTCGGGGTTGCCCTCCTGGAAGACGTTCAGGCTGGCGATCCCCTGGATACCGATGAGCGGCACCTGCAGACCGGCGTTGCCGAGCGAGTTGACCACGAGGAGCGCGGAGGCCGGGGCCGCGTGGAGGGCGATGTAGTTCAACCCGTCGTTCTCGATCATCTGCTGGATGTTGGTGATGACCGGCCCGAGGTCAGCCGATGCGGGGTTGATGGTCTGGCGACCGAGGTAGACCCCTCCGACCTCCTCGACCTCCTGCTGGATGTAGGCGTTCCACTCGTCACCGGAGGGCACCTCGAGCTGGATCACCGCGACCCGCAGGTCCTCGGGTGCGCCGACCTGCTCGGTCATCCGCGCGACCGCGACATCAGCCTGGTCGCCGTAGTGCGCGATCGTGTTGGTGATGTACTCGCTCTCGAGACCCG
>CAYSTY010000081.1:0-2630 GCA_964433685.1 uncultured Actinomycetota bacterium
ACGCAGCGCAACCTCGCCCACGCCCGCGCCGCCCTGGACGTCGGGGCGACCGTCGCCGAGGACGACCTGGTCGTCCTCGCCGACGCGCAGACCTCCGGTGGTCTGCTCGTGGCGCTGCCCGAGGCGGCGGCGGAGGAGCTCGTCGACGGGTTGCGCGTCGCGGGCCACGACGCGGCCCGGATCGGTCAGCTCACCGACGACGCGACCGGACGCACCGAGGTCCGCTGACCGGGGAGCCGCACCGACGCGCGGGTGTTCAGACCGGTCGGGCGGCGAGGATGGCGTGGGCCGTGCGTCGGGCCAGCGCCATGCAGGTGAGCATCGGGTTCGAGCCCACCGCCGTCGGGAACGCCGAGGTGTCCCCGATCCACACGCCGGGCACGTCGTGGAGCTGGCCCTCCGGGTCGGCGACGGACGTGGTGCTGGCGCTGCCCATCCGGGCCGACCCCATCTGGTGGGCGCTGAACAGCACCCGGCCGCCGGCACCCGACCCGGCCTCCTGCGCCCGGCCGATGAACGACTCGACCGGTTCGCCGCGTCGCCACAGGGCGAGGTCGCGGTGGGTGTCGAGGACGACGTCGGCGCCCGCCGCGACGTGCAGCTCGATCAACGACCGCACCGCGTGGCGGCGGACGCGCGCGTCGAGCGGGTCACCGAGCGGGTAGGCGACCTCGGCCTGACCGCGCCGGTCGAGGGTGACCGTGCCGCCGCCGTGGTCGCGCGTGACGGCGATGAACGTGCCGAGGTGCGAGAACCGCCCCATGATCAGCTTGTGGTCGCGCCCCGACCGCCACGGGACCGCCGCGGCCGTGACCGCCGGGTGCAGGTGGGCGGTCTCGACCAGGTAGCCGTGGCCCTCGACCGCGTCGCGGTGCTCGGTGACGATGGTGCCCTGCGGTGGACCCCACCACGCCTCCAACGGCTCGTCGTAGAGGCCGGTGATCATCGGGACCGGGTGCAACCGCAGGTGTCGTCCGACCGCGGATCCGCCGATGCCCGAGCGCAGCAGCAGCGCGGGCGTCTCGAGCGCGCCGCAAGCCACCACGACGTCCTTGGCACGCACGCGGAGGGCGACGTGTTCACCGGTGGCCGTGACGAGGTCGGCCTCGACACCGACGGCGCGCCCCGCCTCGCGCAGGACCTGCGTGACCGTGGCACGGGTCACGATCCGAGCGCCCGCTGCCTCGGCGTCGCGCAGGTAGGTGCGCAGCGTGCCCTGCTTGCTGCCGGTGCGGTCACCGAACCCGACGTGTCCGGCGGTGGCCGGGTCGTAGGTCGTCGGGTCGGTGTTGCGGTCGGCCTTGCCCCACCGCCACCCGAGCGCGGTCGCGGCGTCGGCGAGACGCTGGTTGGTGCGGTTGAGGTCGGTGCAGGCGTCGGTCGCCGAGATCCGGGCGAGGACCGCGTCGAGGTGGACGTCGAACGCGGCGGTGTCGAGACCGTCGAGGCCGTGCTCGGCGGCCCACGCGTCCCGGACGGCGTCCGGCGGACGGACGCAGTTCTGCCAGTTGATCGTGGAGCCGCCGCCGAGGGTCGCGCCCGCGAGGATCGCGACGTTGCCGTCGGCGGTGAGGTTCAGACCGCCGCGCCAGTACAGCTCGCTGAGCGCGGTCAGCTCGTCGGGCGGGAAGTCCGCCTCCTCGTGGTGGCCCCCGGCTTCGAGGACGACGACGTCGAGCCCGTTGGTGGCCAGCTCACCGGCGATGACCCCACCGCCCGAACCCGACCCGACGACGACGACGTCGGCCTCCAGCTCGACGGTGCCCGAGGCGGTGCTCGGCACGAACCCCTTGAGCGAGCGCGGGGCGGGCTCGACCTGCGGCGGACCGGGGTAGCCGAGCTGGTCCCAGTTGGGGTTGCGACCGCTCGCGTCGACGGCGCCGTAGAACAGCTGCATCGTCAGGGCGCGGACGCCGTCGAGGCCGAGCTTGGCGTCCTCGTTGACGGCGGACAGGCCGGCGAGCACCCGTTCACGCCCCGCCTGGGGGAGCAGGGCGAACCCGGTCACCCGCAGCAGGCCCAGCAGGGTCGCGAGCTCGGCGAGCTCCTCCGCGGGCAGCATCTGTTCCAGCCGGTCGGCCAGCAGCGTGCCGACGCCGAGGTCGGCCGCTCGCCGGGCCCAGAAACCGTTCGGGTCGTGCTGCTGCACCGCCGGGGGGCGCGCCGAGGGCGCGAAGGTGTCCGCCAACGCGTCGAGCACGGCCCGATCACGGTCGCTCAGCACGGTCGTCTCCGCCACCTTCCACGCCTCCCAGCCGGTGGTCGACGAACCTAGCCGGGCGGGACGGTCCGGTACCGTCGCGCGGCGTACCGGTGGCACGAGGAGGCGACATGTCGGCGGTCGGTGATCACGGGGTGTTCGAGCTCGACGGTCCGACGTGGGACGCCCTCGTCGAACACGCCTGGTCGGACTTCCCCTACGAGGTCTGCGGGCTGCTCGGGGTCCGGCCGGACGGGAGTTCGGCCCACTTCCCGATCGACAACGCCGAACGGTCCATGACCTACTACGTGATGGAGCCCAAGCAGCTGCTGCGTGCCATGCGCGAGATCGAGGACGAGGGCTGGGGCCTGGCGATCTACCACTCGCACACCCACACGCGAGGCTACCCGTCGGCGACCGACATCCGCCT
>CAYSTY010000081.1:2730-7106 GCA_964433685.1 uncultured Actinomycetota bacterium
CGGTTGTCGGGGTTCAAGGTCACCGCGAACCCCGCGCGGCGCAGCCGCTCGATCGGGTGCGAGGCGACGTCCGGCACGACCCCCGTGTGGACGTTGGAGGTCGGGCAGACCTCGAGCGTCACCCCTCCCTCGAGGACCCGGCGGGCGACGGGCCCGGGCTCGTCGTCGGGGCCGAGGTCGTCGACGATCCGTACGCCGTGACCGAGACGCGTCGCGCCCTGGTCGAGCGCGTCGGCGATGGAGGGCAGCCCGTGCGCCTCACCGGCGTGGAGGGTCACGCCGAGCCCGGCCTCGCGCGCGGTCGCGATGGCCGCCGCGTGGGCAGCGGCCGGGAACCCGTCCTCGGGACCCGCGAGGTCGATGGCCACGACGCCCTCGTCGGCGAAGCGGGCCGCCGCGGCGAACGCGGCGTCGGCGTTGTCGAGGTGCCGCAGCGCGCAGACGATCAGCCGCACCTCGACCTCGGGCGGTCCGTCCCGGAACCCGGCCAGGATCGCGAGCAGCACCTCGTCGTAGCTGAGGCCGCCGGTGGTCGACAGCTCGGGGGCGTAGCGGACCTCGCCGTGGACGACCCCGTCGGCGGCGAGGTCCTCGGCGAACTCGCGTGCGATGCGCCGGATCGCGTCGGCGCGCTGCATCACCGCGACCGTCTGGTCGAAGGCGCGCAGGTAGCGCGGCAGGTCGGCGCCGCGGCCGCCCTGGAAGAACCAGGCGCGCAGGCCCTCGTCGTCGTCGGCGGGGAGGGGGTGGCCGATCTCCTCGGCGAGCTCGCGGAAGGTGCTGACCCTGAGGCCGCCGTCGAGGTGGTCGTGCAGCACCACCTTCGGTGCCCGCCGTGCCAGCTCCGCCTCCACGCTGCCTCCAGATCCGACGAGACCCGGACCGTAGCCAGCCGGTCGCGACCGACCGGTCGGCGTCAGGTCAGGGAGGCGGCCAGCGCGCCGGCGAGGTCGCCGTTCGGGCTGACGACCACCTCGGGGACCTCCAGCCATGCGCCCAGGTCGGCCAGCTCCGCGGCCAGCGCACGGGCGACGGCGACGCGGTCGACGCCGTCCTCGGCGAACGCACCCCGCACCAGCAACCGTCCCGCCGACCGGTCGGCCTTGAGGTCGACCCGCGCGACGAGTCGGTCGCCGAGCAGGAACGGCAGCACGTAGTAGCCGTGGACGCGCTGCGCCTCGGGGACGTAGATCTCGATGCGGTAACGGAAGTCGAACAGCGCCTCGGCGCGGTCGCGGTACCAGACCACCGGATCGAACGGGGACAGGAGGGTCCGGGCCGGGATGGTCCGCGCCGCCCGGGCACCGGGCAGGACGTAGCGGGGCTCACGTTCGAGGCCCCGGACGCGCACCGGTTCGAGCTCGCGACGGGCGACCAGGCGCGCCACCGCCGGCCGGGCGTCGGGGACCCGGAGGCGGTGGTGGTCGGCGAGCTCGGCGACCGTCGCGATGCCGTGCGCCCGGGCGGCGCGCAGCAACAACCGCTCGTGCGCCACCTCGACGGGCGGGACCTCCGCCTCGCGGGCGGCGGCGGGGATCACCCGCTCGGTCAGGTCGTACACGGTCACGAAGTTGGTGGTGCGGTCGTGGACGGCGAGGTCGCCGCGCACCGACAGGTAGTCGAGGACGGTCTTGCCCTTGGGGTTGCCCCACCACGGCCCGCTGCGGGAACCCGGGTCCGACAGGTCGCGTACCGACGTGGGTCCGCGCTCGGCGACCTCGGCGAGCACCGCCTCGACGTACCTCGGGTCGTCCTCCACGACGCGCTGCAGCCGCGGCCACTTGAGGGTCGCGCGACGGCGGTGGTCGAGCAGCGGCCAGACGTCGACCGACGTGCACGACTGCACGTGGACCCAGCCCTCGTACAGCTCGCGGGACCGCCACAGCCACGCGTCGCGGGCGGCCCGGTCGTGGGGGCCGATGCGGGACCAGAACGGCAGCTCGTGGGCCCGGGCGAGCACGTTCACCGAGTCGAGCTGCACGATGTCGGTCGCGGCGGTGACGCGGCGCAGGTGCCGGACGTCGCGCCGGGTCCCTGCCGGCGGGCGCGGCCGGTCGAGCCCCTGCGCCGTCAGCGCGAGACGGCGGGCGGTGGCCAGCGACACGGTCCTCACCGGCGCAACGCTAGTTCGACGTGGCCGGGAAGGTCGCCCGGCTCCGCGGCGTTGTCCCGGTCCGGCACGAGGCGTCGGACGGGTGCTCGGTACCCTGCCGGCCACCTCACGCGCCCCTCGTGCGCCCGCTGTCCTCCCTCCTCGACGACCGAAGGCTCCCCCGTGGCGACCGTCCGCATCCCCACCGTCCTGCGCAAGCACACCGGCGGTGACGCCAAGGTCCAGGCCGAGGGCGCCACCGTGGGGGAGGTCTTCAGCGGCCTCGTCGCCCAGCACCCCGCCATCGAGGACTCGTTGTTCGGCGACGACCGGCAGCTGCGCGGGTTCATCAACGTCTACGTGGACGACGAGGACGTGCGCTACCTCGACGGGCTCGACTCGAAGGTGGAGCCGGAGGCCGAGGTGTCGATCATGCCCGCGGTCGCGGGTGGAAGCGACGCCTGAGGGTGCGGTTCGACGACGTATCGCAGGCGTTCGGGAACACCCCGCTGGTCGGGTTGCCGCGCCTGTCGCCGCCCGGCTACGAGCTGTACCTCAAGCTCGAGGGTCACAACCCGACCGGGTCGGTCAAGGACCGGGTCGCCGCGTACATGATCGCGCAGGCCGAGTCGTCGGGCCAGCTGCGACCGGGGCAGCGCGTGCTCGAGCCGACCTCGGGCAACACCGGTATCGCCTTGGCGGCGATCTGCCGGGTCAAGGGCTACCCGCTGACGTGCGTGATGCCGGAGAACACCTCCGAGGAACGCAAGCAGCTGCTGGCGCTGTTCGGCGCGGAGCTGGTGTTCTCGCCGGCATCGGAGGGGTCCAACGGTTCGGTCCGCGTCGCCCGTGAGATGGCGGCCGCCGACCCGACGCTCCACATGCCGTTCCAGTACGCCAACGCGGCGAACGCGCAGGCGCACTACGAGACGACGGCGCCGGAGATCCTGGCGGACCTGCCCGACGTGACCGCCTTCGTGGCCGGCCTCGGGACGGGCGGCACGGTGACGGGCGCCGGTCGGCGGCTCAAGCGTTGGGACCCGGCCATCAAGGTCTACGCGGCCGAGCCTGAGTACGGCGACCTCGTCTACGGCTTGCGCAACCTCGACGAGGGCTACGTGCCCGAGGTGCTCGACCAGTCGGTCCTCGACGGACGCATCAAGGTCGACTCGCGCCGGGCCCTCGACTGGACGCGGCGGTTGGCGCAGGAGGAGGGCATCTTCGCGGGCGTGTCGACCGGCGCGAGCCTGGCGGTCGCGGTCCGGGTCTGCGGCCGGCTGCCGGAGGGTTCACGCATCGTGGCGCTGTCACCGGACGGTGGGTGGAAGTACCTGTCGACGGGCGCGTACGCGCCGGGCGACACCGACGCGATCGCCGAACGGATCAGCGGCACGCTCTGGGCCTGACCGTCCGGGTCGGCCGAACGGGGCAGGTCGCCGTCGGTAGGCTCCGCCGGCTGTCCGTGGCGAGGCAGCATCGGGAGGGAGGTGCCACGTGGTGACCTTCGACGTCACCGTGCTCGGCTGCTCAGGGTCCCACACGGGGCCGGGGCGGGCCTGTTCGGGCTACCTCGTCCGGGCCGACGGCGCGCAACTGCTCGTGGACTGCGGCAACGGCTCCACGGCCAACCTCCAGCGCGTGACCCGTCCGGAGGACCTCGACGCCATCCTGATCACCCACCGGCACGTCGACCACTGCGTCGACCTGATCGGGATGTTCTACGCGCTGCGCTTCCACCCGGCCGGGCCGCAGCCGATCGAGCTCTACGCGGCGCCCGAGGTGGTCGACACCCTCACCGGGCTGCTGTCGCACGACTCGGCCCTGGAGTTCCGCGAGGTCTTCCACGTCACCGAGGTGACCGGCGGTGACCGCTTCGAGGTCGGCCCGATGCAGGTGGTCCTGGCCGATGCGGTCCACCCGGTGCCGACGGTGTCCTGCCGGGTCGAGGTCGACGGCGTGAGCCTGGTGTACTCCTCCGACAGCGCCGGTGGTCCGGAACTGGTCGAGCTGGCGCGCGAGGCCGACCTGTTCCTGTGCGAGGCGACCTGGCAGGGCGACGGCGACGACCGCCCACCGGGGATGCACCTCACGGCGCGCGAGGCCGGGCGGATCGCGACCGAGGCTCGGGCCAAGCGGCTCGTGCTGACCCACGTGCTCGGTTCGCTCGACCGGAACCGGTCGTTGGCGGAGGCGCACGAGACCTTCGCGGGCGACCTGGCGCTGGCGGAGGACCTGCGCAGCTGGTTGCTGATCTGACCGTGGATCCGGCCGCGGATCCGGCCGT
>CAYSTY010000081.1:7206-8738 GCA_964433685.1 uncultured Actinomycetota bacterium
GGATCCGGCCGTCGCTGGCGCACGCTGACGGGCGGTCACCGCGCTCGGATCGTGACGAGCAGCGGTCGCCGGAACGCGGGCCGTGTTCGGCTGGACGAGGTTCCCGGCCGGCCAGGGTCCGGACGACGGGGGCCGTCTGGCCGTGGCGGTCGCGGGGGTCTACGGTCCGGCGTCGCTGCTCGACGTTCCCCGCCGACGCCCCCGGAGGCCCGCGTGTCCCGACCCGGTCCTCACCCGTGCTCGCACGCCTCGCCGCGTGCGGTGCGCGTGGCCCTCGCCGTGCTCGCGTGCGTCAGCCTCACGTTCCTGCCCGGTTGGTCCGACGCGGCCCACGCCGACCCCGTCGACACCGAAGCGGTGATCGCGGCCCGGCTCGCCGAGGCACGCGCCAGCGCGGGCCTGCCGGCGTTGGCGCGCTCGAGCGACCTCGATGCGGTCGCGCGCGACTGGGCACGGCGCCAGGCGGCCGACGGGGCGATGGGCCACAACCCGCAGCTGCGTGACCAGGTCCAGCCCGCCCGGTCGTGGTACGAGAACGTCGGCTCGCTCACCGGCGTCCCCGAGCGCCGCTCCTACCGTGCCGCCGGGGAACGGCTCCACGAGATGTGGATGGACTCCTCCGGCCACCGCGCCAACATCCTGCGCACGCCGCTGACCGACGTCGGGATCGGGGTGGCGACCGCGCGCGGTGAGCTGTACGCCACGGTGGTCTTCCGCGAGCAGGACGGCGCCCCGGCGGCCGAGCCGGCACGGGCGCCCGCGGCGTCACCCGAGCCGTCGCCCGCCCCGTCGCCCGCGCCGTCGTCACGACCCGAGCCACAGGCCACGGCCAACAGCACGGTGCCGCCGACGCCTGCAGCGTCGCCCGAGCCGCCGGCCGCCGAGCCTGACCCCGAACCGCAGCCGGAACCGGCCCCCGAGCCGTCGGTGGACCCGACACCCGAGCCGGAACCCACCGGACCGCCGGCCCACGTGACCGCCGAGCTCGAACGGCCGATGAGCCCGACGGCTCGACCGGTCCGGCTGGCCGCCCCGCCGTCGCAGCCCCCTGCGCCCGAACGGTCGCCGGTGCCGGCACCCGAGCGCGCCGCGGTCGAGGCGGCGGCGGTGCCCCTGCCGGTGCGCGACGGGGGGCTGCCGACGCTGCCCGTGGTGGTGGGCCTGGCCACCATCGCCGGAGCCGCGGCGGTCGGTGCGTCCGACAGGCGACGGACGGGTCGGTAGCGTCCCCGGCCCCGAGCCGACAGGACCTGCCGTGCCCCGTGCCGACGGCCGCGCCGCCGACCAGCTGCGACCCATCGTGATCGAACCCGACGCGCAGCGTCAGCCGGCCGGGTCGGCCCTGGTAGAGGTCGGCGACACGCGGGTGCTGTGCGCCGCCTCCCACGAGGAGGGCGCGCCGCGCTTCCGGGACCGGCGGGGTTGGGTCACGGCGGAGTACGCCATGCTGCCGGGCGCGACCGACTCCCGGGCTCGACGCGAGCGCAACGGACCGGGCGGGCGGTCCAAGGAGATCGAGCGGCTCATCGGCC
>CAYSTY010000082.1:0-5973 GCA_964433685.1 uncultured Actinomycetota bacterium
TCTGCTTCCCGGTCTACCGCACCTACGTGCGCGCCGACGAGGGGGAGCTCGCGGCCGACGACCGCCGCTACGTCACCGCGGCGGTGGCCCGTGCCCGCGCCCGGCGTCCGGACCTCGACGAACCGCTCGACCTGCTCACCGAGCTGCTGCTGCTCGAGCAGGGCGGCCCCGGGTCGGCCGACTTCGTGATGCGCTTCCAGCAGCTGTCCGGCCCGGTCATGGCCAAGGGCGTCGAGGACACCGTCTTCTACCGCTACCTGCGGTTCGTCGCGGTCAACGAGGTCGGCGGCGCGCCGCACCACCTCGGCCGGGGGATCGGCGAGTTCCACGCCGCCAACGCGGTCCGGCAGCGGGACTGGCCCGCGACGATGCTGACCACCTCGACCCACGACACCAAACGCAGCGAGGACGTCCGCACCCGGCTGGCCACGCTGTCGGAGCTGCCCGACCTGTGGGTGCGCGCGGTGCAGGAGTGGCGCGAGATCGCGGCGCGTCACCGCGGGGACCGCGGCCCGGCGCCCGAGCACGAGCTGCTGCTGCTGCAGACCCTGATCGGGACCTGGCCCATCGACGCCGACCGGGCGGTCGCCTACGTCACCAAGGCTGCGCGCGAGGGCAAGCGACACACCGACTGGATCGACGGTGACGAGCGGTACGAGGCCGACCTCGAGGCCGCGACCCGCGGGCTCATCGCCGACCCGGACGCGCGTGCGCTGATCAGCCGGCTGCTGCAGGTGGTCGCCCCGGCCGGCCGGCTCACCTCGCTGTCGCAGACGCTGCTCAAGCTCACCAGCCCCGGCGTCCCCGACGTCTACCAGGGCACCGAGCTGTGGGACCTGTCCCTGGTCGACCCCGACAACCGCCGTCCCGTCGACCACGACGAGCGTCGCCGCCTGCTCGGTGAGCTGACCGTAGGGACACCCCACCCGGTCGACCTGCTCGGCCGCGCCGACGAGGGGCTGCCGAAGCTGTGGGTGACCACCGCCGCCCTCCGCTTGCGCCGCGAACGTCCGGCGGCGTTCGGGCCGGATGCCAGCTACGAGCCGCTCCTGGCCGTGGGTGACCGGCACGACCACGTGGTGGCCTTCGTCCGTGGCGGTGAGGTCCTGACGGTCGCTCCGCGGCTGGTGGTCGGCCTCGGTGGCCCGTTCACGTCCTGGGACTGGGGCGACACGCGGCTCGTGCTGCCCCCCGGCCGCTGGCGCTGCCGGCTGTCGGACCACGTCGTCGACGGCGGCGAGGTGGCGCTCGCGGACCTGCTCGCCGCCTTCCCGGTCGGGCTGCTCACGCGGGAGGACGGCTGAGGTGGCGATGGCGTCCGACGACCGCGCCGCCGAGCGTGCCCGCCGCGGCGGACGCAGCGCGGAACCCGACGCCTGGGGCATCGTGACGGCGTACGAGGACGCGTTCGGGACCTGGACCGAGGTCCCGGACGCGACCCACGCGGCGCTGGTGACCGCCATGGGCGGCGCACCCGGCGACGATGCGCCACCCGAGGTCGACGACGTCGTCGTCCTGCGGGCGGGGGAGGGGATCGCGGTGCCCGGCGCGCGGCGGCTCCGGCTCGAGGACGGCACCACCCGGGAGGTCGGCGGCGACCTGCCGGCCGATCTGCCGCTCGGTTACCACGACCTCGAGGTCGAGGGCCGGGACGGCGACGTCCGGGTCATCGTGAGCCCCGGACGCTGCCACCTCCCCGACGACCTGGTGGCCTGGGGCTGGGCGACGCAGCTGTACGCGGTCCGGTCGGCGCGCAGCTGGGGCATCGGCGACCTCGACGACCTTCGCGCGCTGGCCGCGTGGTCGGCCACGGTGGGGGCCGGCACGCTGCTGCTCAACCCGCTCGACGCGGTCACGCCGGTGAGCCCGCGCGAGACCTCGCCCTACTACCCGACGTCGCGGCGGTTCCTCGACCCGCTCTACCTCGCCGTCGAGCAGGTCCCCGGCGTCGACACGCTCGACGACACCGACGCCCTCGTCGCCGCCGGCCGGGCGCTGACCCGCGACGCGCCGATCGACCGGGACGAGGTCGCCGCGCACAAGCTCGCCGTGCTCGGACGGGTGTGGTCCGAGGTCGACGACGTGCGGGACGACCCGGGGCTGGCCGCCTTCGTCGCGGCGCGCGGCGCCGAGCTGACCACCTTCGCGACCTTCTGCGCCCTGGCGGAGCAGCACGGGTCGGGGTGGCGGTCGTGGCCGGCCGAGCACCAGCACCCGGACGGTCCGGCGGTGGCGGCGTTCGCCGAGGCGCACGCCGACCGCATCCGGTTCCACGTCTGGCTCCAGCACCTGTGCGACCAGCAGCTCGCGCGGGCGGGTGCCGAGCTACCGCTGCTCGGTGACCTGCCCATCGGCGCCGACCCGGACGGCGCCGACGCGTGGGCGTGGCAGGACGTGCTCGCCGAGGGCGTCACCGTCGGGGCGCCGCCGGACGAGCTCGGACCGCAGGGGCAGAACTGGACCCTGCCGGCCTTCGTGCCGTGGAAGCTCCGGCAGGCGCGCTACGAACCCTTCGTCGCCACGGTCCGGGCCGCGCTCCGGCACGTCGGGGGCCTGCGGATCGACCACGTGCTCGGCCTGTTCCGGCTGTTCTGGATCCCGCCGGGGGGTACCGCTGCCGAGGGTGCCTACGTGCAGATGCCGTCACGGGAGCTGCTCGACATCCTCGCGCTCGAGTCGGTCCGGGCGTCGGCGTTCGTGGTCGGCGAGGACCTCGGCACGGTGGGGGAGGGCGTGCGCGAGGAGCTGCACGCCCGCGACCTGCTGCGCTACCAGGTGTTCTGGTTCGAGCAGGATCCCGTCGACCGGTGGGCGACCGAGGCCCTGGCGTCGGTCTCCACCCACGACCTGCCCACGGTGGCCGGCGTGTGGACCGGCCGGGACGCGGCGATGCAGCGCGAGCTCGGTCAGGAGCCGGACACCGACTGGCACGAGCAGCTGCGCGGCCGCATCCGGGACGCCACGGGTCTGCCCGAGGACGCGTCCGTCGAGGAGGTCACGGTGGCGCTGCACGGGCACGTGGCCGCGGGCCCGAACCGTCTCGTGCTCGCACAGCTGGACGACGCGCTCGCGGTCGACGACCGACCGAACGTGCCGGGCACCGACCGCCGTCAGCGGCCCGCGAACTGGTCCCTACCGCTGCCGGTCCCGCTGGAGGACCTCGCCGACCATCCCACCGTCACCGCCGTGGCCGACGCGATGACCGCCGGCCGGGCCCGACGTCGGTCACCCCCCGGCTGAACGCCGGTCAGCCGACCGCTTCGCCCTCGTCGAGCTCCAGGATCGGGGCCGCGTGCAGGATCGGGCGCAGGGGCGGGCGGTGCTCGCGGCCGGCCAGCGCCGCCTCCTCGCGGGCGGCGCGGGCGTAGACGTCGACCGTGGCCGCGGCCACCGTCGACCACTCGTAGCGCTCGCGGATGCGCCGCGTCGCGCGGCTCACCAGCTGGTCGGCGAGGTCACGGTCGCGCAGCACCTCGATGAGCCGCTCGGCGAGGTGGTCGGCGTCCTGCGGGGTGAAGCTCAGCCCGTGCCCACCGGAGACGATCTCGCGCAGACCGCCGGTGTCACCGGCGACGACCGGCGTGCCGCAGGCCATCGCCTCGACCGCCACGAGGCCGAACGGTTCGTAGATCGACGGGGCGACGGCCACGTCCGCGGCCGCGTAGTGCAGGCGCAGCTCGTGGTCCTCGAGGAAGCCGGTGAAGTGCACGTGGCGTCGCAGGCCGAGCTCGCGGACCCGTCGGCGCAGCTCGTCGGAGTAGGTCCCGATCCCGGCGATGAAGAACTTGACCGGCCCCACGGCGGCGCGGACCTGCTCGAGCGCCTCGAGGACGGTCTGCACGCCCTTCTCGTACTCCAGCCGGCCGGCGAACAGCACCATGCGCGTGCGTGGCCCCACCAGCGTGCGACGGAACGCGGCGACCTCGTCGGCGGGGAGCGCGAAGTCGCGGACGGCCACGCCGTTCGGGACCACGTCCACCTCGTCCTCGGGCAGCAGGAAGATGTCCTGCACCTGGCGGCGCATGTACTCCGAGCAGGTGATGACCCGGCGCGCCTCGTAGGTCAGCCACCACTCGACCTGGTGGATGAGCTTGTTCATCGGGCCGGGGAGCCAGCCCTGGTGGCGGCCGTACTCGGTCGCGTGGATGGTCGCGACGAGGGGCAGGTCGAAGGCGTCCTTGAGGCCAGCGGCCGCGTAGGCGACCAGCCAGTCGTGGGCGTGGACGACGTCCACGTCGTGGGCGTGGATGAGCTTGGCCGCCGCGGCCTGGGCGCGGTTGTTGAAGGCCAGGACCCACGGCACGAGGTCGCTGAAGGGTATGACCGGGGGCGCCTCGGTCACCCGCACGACGTGGACCCCCTCGAGCCACTCCTCGGCCGGTGCCGGCTGGTCGGGGTGGTCACGGGTGACCACGTGCACCTCGTGCCCCTGCGCGACGAGGTTGCGGGCGAGGGCGGCCGCGTGACGGCCGAGCCCACCCACCACGCGCGGCGGGTACTCCCAGGTCAGCATCAGGATGCGCACGAGAGGCAGCCTGACAGACGGGCCCGTCCGGTTGCAAGGTGGGTGCGGGTGGAGGGGCACCGGTCCGGCCGGGTACGGTGTCGGGGTCCACAACAGCTTCCGTCCCCCGCCCCCGTGCCCAGGTGGTCGTGTCGTGCGCGTCCTGATCGTCTCGGAGGTCGCCGCCGAGCGGCTGCGTGCCGGGAGCGCGCTGAGCGTCGCTGCCGGCGCCGAGGTCATCGAAGCCAGCTCGGGTGAGGAAGCTCGCCGTCGCATCATCGACGGCGAGGTCGAGCCCGACGTGCTCGTGGTCGACGGTGACCTGCAGCCTCGTGGCGGCTTCGCCCTCCTGTACGACCTGCGGGCCAAGTTCGCGATGGACGGGCGGCAGGTCCCGCCCTCGATCGTGCTCATCGCCCGCGCCCAGGACCGCTTCCTCGTGGACTGGTCCGGCGCCGACCGGTACCTGCTCAAGCCCGTCGATCCGTTCGCGTTGGCGGCCATGGTCGAGGACCTCGCGGGCGAGGTCGCCCCGGCCTGAGTCCAGGGTCAGCCGTCCCCGGACGCACCCTCGTCGACGGCGGTCAGCCCCATGCGGCGTGCGGTCGCCACCACCTCCTCCGGGGCGACCCCGAGGTGGCGGGCGATGCGGGCCCGGGTGGCGTAGACGTTGCTGCGCGAGGTGCCGAGCTGGTCGGCGATCGTCCGGGCCGGGACGCCGTCGGCGAACAGCCCGGCCACGAACCGTTGCCGCGGTGTCAACGTGTCGGGGGTGGGCAGCGTCACCGCCGCCTCCGGCGCGGGCATGGCCTCGAGACCGGCGAACCGCACCGTCGGACCTGAGGCGGTCCGGCCGGCGTCGAGCTCGGCCAGGCGGGACAGGAACCGACGCAGCTGGACCCGGCGATCGGTGCGTTGCTCGTCGGTCGGCGGGGTCGCCGCGCGCCGCACGAGCTCCGCCAGGGCGGACAGCTCGAACGGCTTGGTCAGGTAGTGGACGGCGCCGGTCAGGTGGGCGCGGATCACGTCCTGCTCGCTCGACAGCGCGGTCAGCATCACGATCGGCAGCTCGGCGGTCGACGGGTCCTCCGCGAGGGCCTCGAGCACGCCCCACCCGTCGAGCTCCGGCATCATCACGTCGAGCACGACCACGTCCGGGCGTCGCGCTGCGATCGCGGCCAGGCCCGCGCGCCCGTCGTGCGCCGTCCGGACCTGGTGGCCGGCCGCCGTCAAACCCACGGCCACGAGCTCGGCCAACGCCGGTTCGTCGTCGACGATGAGCACGTCGAGGTCGCCCGGGGGCCCCGCTGCCGCCACGCGCTCCTCCTGTCCCGGGCCGGCGCTCCCCGGCCGGCGTCGGGGGCGGAAGGTAGCCGACGGCCCTCCGTGGGCCGACGGAGCCGGCGGACGGCGGTGGGGTAGCGTGCCCGCGCTCCGCGGGCGCCCGCCGCCGCGGCGCGACGCCGCCG
>CAYSTY010000082.1:6073-8681 GCA_964433685.1 uncultured Actinomycetota bacterium
CGCCGCCGCGGCGCGACGCCGCCGGAACCCGTCAGGAGGAGCCGTGACCGAGCCCGTGCCCGTGCGCTGGTCGGCGGTCCTCGAGGACCTGCTCGCCGGCCGCGACCTCGACGAGGACCGCGCCGCGCAGGTGCTCGGCGTCATCATGCGCGGCGAGGCCGAGGCCAGCCACGTCGCCGGTCTGCTGGTGGCGCTGCGTGCCAAGGGGGAGTCCGCGGGTGAGATCGCCGGCTTCGTCCGGGCGATGCTCGCCGAGGCCGTGCCCATCGACATCGCCGGGCCGCTGGTCGACACCTGCGGGACCGGTGGTGACGGAGCCAGCACGTTCAACATCTCCACCGTGGCCGCGCTCGTGGTGGCCGCCGCGGGGGTGCGGGTCGCCAAGCACGGCAACCGGGCCGCGTCGGGGCGGTGTGGTTCGGCCGATCTCCTCGAAGCCTGGGGGGTGGCGATCGACCTGCCACCGGACGCGGTCGCCCGGACCGTCGAGGAGCTCGGGATCGGGTTCCTGTACGCGCGCACGTTCCACCCGGCGATGCGCTTCGTCGCGCCGGTGCGCGCCCACCTCGGTGTCCGCACGGTGTTCAACGTCCTCGGCCCGCTGTCGAACCCCGCCGGCGCCCGCCACCAGGTCGTGGGGGTGGCCGACGTGCGCCTGGCCCCCGTGATGGCCGAGGCGCTCGCCGCGCTCGGCAAGCGCCACGCGCTGGTCTTCCGCGGCGAGGACGGGCTCGACGAGGTCACCACCACCGGACCGTCGCAGGTCTGGGAGGTCCGGGACGGCGCCGTCGAGCACTGGCGGCTCGACCCGGCCGACCTCGGCATCGCTCGCGCCGACCTCGCCGACCTCGTCGGCGGCGGTGTCGCCGAGAACCTCGCCATCGCCGACGCCATCCTCGGTGGCGCCGAGGGGCCACCGGCCGACCTCGTGGCCATCAACGCCGCGGCCGCCCTGTACGCCGCCGACGCGGTACCGGACCTCGCGACCGGGCTGGCGCGGGCCCGCGAGGTGTTGGCCGACGGCACGGCGGCCGACCTCCGCGACCGGTGGGTCGCCCGCTCGCGCCAGCTCGCCGCGAACTGACCGCCGACCGGGAGCTGTGCCCGTGACCGCGCACCGCATCGATCCCCACCGTCGCCCGTACGACCCGGACGGTCTGCCCGCCAAGCCCGACGTCGGGTTCGAGGGGTTCCTCGCCCTGGACCTGCGCGTCGGGCGGGTCACCGCCGTCGAACCGTTCCCGGAGGCACGTGACCCCGCCTGGAAGCTGACCGTCGACTTCGGTCCGCTGCTCGGCACGCTCCGCACCTCCGCGAAGGTCACCAACTACACCGCCGAGGAGCTGCTCGGGCGCACGGTCGTCGGCGCGGTGAACCTCGGGGCCAAGCGCGTCGCCGGTTTCCGCAGCGAGTTCCTGATCCTCGGCGGGTTGGAGGCCGACGGGACCGTGCGGCTGCTCGCGCCCGACACGGACCTGCCGCCCGGATCGGTGGTCTCGTGACCGGTGGAGGCGTCGAGGTCGCGGTGCTCGTCGACCGGGCGGCCTACGCCGCGGGCGACACCGTCCGGATCACGGTGACGGCGGCCAACCGCGGCGACCGCTTCGTGGAGCACCGCTACCCGGGGTGGCAGCGCTACGAGCTGTCGGTGCGCGACGAGCTGCACCGGGTCGTGGCCGACGACCGCATCGATCGTCCCGCCGACGGTCCCGCCCTCGACCGTTTCGCACCGGGCCAGCTGCTGATCGCACCGACCTACTGGGCGCAGACCGGCGGGCCCCTGGTACCCGGCCGGAGCTACGGGTCGCCCGGTCCGCGGGTCGCGCCGGGCCGTTACCGGATGCGCGCGACGTGGCTCGGCCGCGAGGTCGGACGCCGCGGTGAGGTCCCGGACGCCTGGAGCGCCTGGTTCGAGCTGGTCTGAACCGACGCGGTGAGCGCACGGTCCTCCTCGGTCGCCCGTCGCGTGATCTTGGCGCGGGCGAGGACCTGGCGGTCACGGCGCACCTGGCGGTCGACCCGCCGCGCCTCCGCCCGCGTCTCGGCCAGGGCGCGGCCTCCCGCGAGCGGTTCGGCCCACCCGCCCTCGGTCGCCACGAGGCGGACACCGGGCCGGTCGAGCCAGGTGAGCACGAGCCGCCGCTCCTCGGCGTCGAACGGGTCGGCGTCCGCCGGCAGCGTCGGGGGCGGCAGCGCCGCGAGCGCGAGCGCGTCGAGCTCGGGACCGGTCGGCTCCCGGTCGCCGTCCGGCACGCTCGTGCGGGCGGTGGCCGTGAGCCGCCCGCGCGCGATCATCACCACCTCGACGTCGCGGTCGGTGCGGCGCGCGGCGACGAGCCGTTCCACCTGGGCCAGCGCGGCGAGCCGGCGGTGGTCCTCGAGGGCTCGTGCCAGCGCGTGCAGGCGCCGCCGCAGCTCACCCGCGCGTTCGAAGCGGCCGTCGCGGGCCACCGCCAGCATCCGGGCGCGCAGCGGTTCGAGCAGCTCGCCCGGGTCGTCGAGCGCGGCGTGGAAGCGGTCGACGACCCGCGCGTAGTCGGCGGCGTCCTGGGTCCCGTCGCACGGTGCGCCGCAGCGTCCGAGCTGCTTGAGCACGCAGGCGGGGTGG
>CAYSTY010000083.1:0-4145 GCA_964433685.1 uncultured Actinomycetota bacterium
CCGCCGAGCGAGGTCGAGGTCGCGGTGACCGACGTCGCGACCGACCTCGACGCGCCGTGGGACGTCGCCTGGGTCGGGGACCGGACGGTGGTCACCGAACGCGACAGCGGTCGCCTGCTCGAGCTCGGTGACGACGGCGAGGTGACCGAGCTGCGCAGCTTCGACGTCGACGCGTCCGGGGAGGGCGGCCTCCTCGGCCTGGCCGTGGACGACCGGCAGCGGGTGTACGTCTACCTCACCACGAGCTCGGACAACCGTGTCGTCCGGCTCGACCTCGACGACGAGGGCGAGCCCGAGGTGGTGCTCGACGGCATCCCGTCCGAGCGCACCCACAACGGCGGACGGATCGCCTTCGGCCCCGACGGGATGCTGTACGTCGCGACCGGGGACGCCCAGGACCAGCCGGCGGCACAGGACCCTGGATCCCTCGCGGGCAAGATCCTGCGGGTCACCCCGGACGGCGAGGTGCCGGACGACAACCCGACCGACGGTTCGCCGGTGTGGTCGCTCGGGCACCGCAACGTCCAGGGCCTGGCGTGGGACGCCGACGGGCGGTTGTACGCCCCGGAGTTCGGACCGGACCGTGACGACGAGGTCAACCGGATCGAGCCGGGCGCCGACCACGGTTGGCCCGAGGTGACCGGTGAGGCCGGTGTCGACGGCTACACCGACCCGATCCTGGTGCGCCAACCCGTCGAGGCATCGTGGTCCGGGGGTGTGGTCCTCACCGACGGCGCGATCCCCCAGTGGGAGGGCGACCTGTTCGTCGCCTCGCTGCGGGGCGAACGCCTGTGGCGGCTGCCCCTCGCGGACGGCGAGGTCGACGGCGAACCCGAGGAGCTGTACGTCGGTGAGCACGGTCGCCTGCGCGAGGTCGCCCAGGCGCCGGACGGGTCGCTGTGGGTCCTGACCAACAACCGTGACGGGCGTGGTGCCCCGCGTGACGGCGACGACCGCATCCTGCGCATCGGTCCGGCGGACGGGTGACCGGTGGGGGCCCGTCGCGTCCCACGCGGCTCTAGCGTGCGAGGCCCTGACGGGACGGGACGGGAGGCGCGCGTGCGACGACGGTGGCGAACGAGCGTGACGGCGGTGTCGGCGGCGCTCCTGGTCGTCCCCCTGGTCGCACCGGCGGCCGTCGCTGCGCCGCCGCGCGGCACGGCCGAGGCGTGCCCGAGCGGCGAGGTCCCCGAACCGGGGTTCACCGATGCCGACGGACCGTTCGCGGCGGCGATCGCGTGCGTCGCCTGGTACCGCGTCACCCAGGGCCGCACCGCCACCTCGTTCGCCCCCGCTGGCACGGTGACCCGGGGCCAGCTCGCGAGCTTCACCCGCGCGCTGCTCGACGCCTCCCTCGCGGACGGCTTCCCGCTCGGCGACGGGCGCACCCCGTACGGTGACGTCGATCCGTCCAACGCGCACGCCCGCGCCATCGACGCCCTGGCGTCCGCCGAACCGCCCGTCCTGCGGGGCTACGACGGGCGGACGTTCGGGCCCGGTGACCACGTCACCCGGGCCCAGGCAGCCAGCATCGTCGACCGCGCGCTGCGGATCGCGCTCCCCGACCTGTCGGTCCCGTCGGACCCGGACTGCCGCTTCTCCGACGCGGACCGCATCCCGGCGGCGCACCGCGAGCCGGTGACACGTCTGTGCGCGCTCGGGGTGGCCGCCGGCCGCAGCGATGGCAGCTTCGACCCGGGCAGCGGCATCCTGCGCGGCCAGGCGGCGGCGTTCCTCGCCCGCGCACTCGACGTGGTGGCCGACGTCGGTGAGCTGCGGCCGCCCTACCGGCTCACCACGATCGTGGACGGCCTCGACCAACCGTGGGAGGTCGTGCGCACCCCGGCCGGACGCACGTTCGTGACCGAACGGCGCGGTGACCTCCACGAGGTGGTCGACGGTCGGCTGGAGCGTCGTCGCTCCTTCGACGTGGTGCAGGAGGGCGAGGGCGGGCTGCTCGGCCTGGCGGTCGAGCCCGGTGGGGACCGGCTCTACGCCTACCTGACCACGGCCACCGACAGCCGCGTGGTCCGCTTCTCCCCCGACGGTGGGCCCGTGGAACCGATCCTCACCGGCATCCCCACCGCACGCATCCACAACGGTGGCCGCATCGCGTTCGGGCCCGACGGCCACCTCTACATCGGCACCGGGGACGCCTCCGGCAACGTCGGGACGGACCGTCCGAGTGCCGACCAGCGCCGCGCACAGGACCCCGACAGCCTGCTCGGCAAGATCCTGCGCGTCGCTCCGGACGGGTCGATCCCGGCGGACAACCCGTTCGGGGCGGACGACCCGGTGTGGTCGGTCGGGCACCGCAACGTCCAGGGCCTCGCCTTCGACGCTGCCGGCCGCCTGTGGGCCACCGAGCTCGGTCCCGAGCGCGACGACGAGATCAACCTCATCGAACGCGGCGCCAACTACGGCTGGCCGCTGGTGACCGGCACGGCGACCACCGACACCCCCCAGGGCAGGTCGCGACCGGCCGCCTACGTGCGGCAGCCCGCCGAAGCGTCGTGGTCCGGTGCGGCGTTCACCACCGAGGACGTCGGGCTCGCGGGCGCCGACACCCTCCTGGTCGCCTCCCTGCGCGGCGAACGGCTGTGGCGCCTCGGCACCGACGGGACCCGCGTGGTGACCGACCGTGCGCTGTTCACCGGGGAACTCGGACGGCTGCGCACCGTCGTGCCGTCGGGTGACGGTGGGGTCCTGGTGCTCACCGGCAACGGCGGTGGCCAGGACCGGCTCGTGCGCATCGGTCGCTGACCGGCGTCACCCCACGAGCTGGGCGATCCTGGCCTCGAGCTCGGGTGCCGTCAGCGGGACCATGAACAGCGGCGTGGCCGGTTCCATCCACCGTCGCCCGGCGTCGAGCCCTCCGATGGGCACGGCGGTGCAGCCGAGCTCGGCGACGATGCTGGTCACCTGGTCGCGGGCGTCGTCGTCGTCGGTCGCGATCGGGACACCCGGACGAAGCGGCCCCGGCGTGGTCGCGGCGCCAGCCGCCGCAGCCGCGAGCTGCTCGTCAGGGAGGGTGTTGAGCGCCTTGACGATCCGGGCACCGGGGAGCAGTTCCGCGATGCGACCGGTCGACCCGTTCGCACCCGTCGCGATCGGCTCGTAGTCGGCCGAGAACGGGTTGGTCACGTCGACCACCACGCGCCCGCCGAGGTCCAGACCGGCCAGGGCATCCGTGGCGACGCGCCACGGGAAGGCGAGGAACACCACCTCGGCGTCGGCGAGGTCGCGGCGGTCGACCGCCGTCACGCCGGGCCAGTCGGCGACGGCTGGCGCGAGCTCGGACGCGCTCCGTGCCGCAGCGACGACGACCGCGTGCCCGTGGGCGCCCAACAGCCGCGCCAAGGTGCCGCCCATCCGCCCCGCTCCCAACACCCCGATGTGCACGTCATCTCCTCACGGCTCGGTGCCGCCGAGCACCCTGCGTGCCCGGTCCGTCGCAGCCCGTGACCGTCCCGCCACCGTACGGCTCCGGCAGCTAGCGTCACCGTCCGGACGTCCGGCGGGTCGCCAGGCCCGGGGAGGACGACGTGGACCGGAACGCGGAGGACGGTTGAGCGTGCCCGTCGACGAGCTCGCCGAGCACCTCGCACGCTGGCAGCAGGCCAGCGGCACCCTCGACCGTGCCCGCGTCGCGGCCGGCACCACGCGCACCCTCGCGCGCTTGTCCGGGGGGGAACGGACCGTCCTCGCGCGGGCCCTCGCCGAACGCGGGGTCCCCCAGCTCGCTTCCCGGGTCGGACCGTCGGCCAGCGGAGGCCCCCCGGCCGAGGACGTCACGCGCCTCGCTCGCGCCCTGCTGGCGGTCGACGACGACCAGCGTGCCGGGCTCATCGACGCGCTCACCGACCCGGCCCACCGCGCGCGCCTGGCCAGCTCGTCGGACGCGCGAGCAGCGCCGCCGGCGTGGGCACCGCCGCCCCCGCCCGGCGCGACGGGACCCGGGGCCGCGGCGCGCACGCCGCCACCACCGGCCGTCCCCGAGGAGCCCGAGGTCGAGCCCGTCGGCGAGCTCGCCGACGACGTGCCGGGGCACGACGTGGCCCCGGACGAGGCGGCCCCGGACGAGGTGACCTCCGATGACGTGGCCCCCGACGACGTGGCCCCGGACGAGGCGGCCCCGGACGACG
>CAYSTY010000083.1:4245-8515 GCA_964433685.1 uncultured Actinomycetota bacterium
GACGACGTGGCCCCGGACGAGGCGGCCCCGGACGACGGGTCCGGGGACCCGGCGGACGCACCATCGGTGGCGTGGGACGACATCGCCGAGTTGCCGACGGTCGCCCGCACCGATGTCACCGCGGCGGTGCGACGGCTCCGAACGGCGACCACGGCACGTGAACGCCTGGCGGTGATCGCGGACCTGGCTGGGGCCCGGATCGACGACGCCGGGGTGGTCGCGCTGCTCGAACAGGTCCCCGATGGGTGGCAACGACGCACGCTCGCCAAGCGCCTGGTCGCGTCCGCGTCGCCGTTCGACCTCGACGCCGCCGCGGTCGTCGCCAGCCTCGGACGCAGCGCCGACCGGACCGCGGTCGCGCAGGCGCTGGTCGGTGCCGGGTACGCGCACGTGGAGACGGTGACCGACCAGCTGCCGCCGCGGGCTGCGGACCGCCTCCGTCGCCGCGCCGCACGGTCGCGCTGACGTGGAGGCCGTCGGGCTGCTCGCCGGGACCGGCTGGGCGTCGGGGGTCAACCTCTACGCCGTCGTGCTCCTGCTCGGTGTCCTCGGCCGGACCGGCGTCCACGACGCACCCGTCCTGCTGACCCGCACCGATGTCATGGCCGTCGCCGGCGCGCTGTTCGTGCTCGAGTTCGTGGTCGACAAGGTCCCCTGGCTCGACAGCGTGTGGGACGGGGTCCACACGCTGGTCCGGCCGGTGGGCGCCGGGATCCTCGGTGCGGTCCTCGCGGGTGACATCACCTCGGTCGACGAGGTCACCGCGGCCGTCTCCTCGGGCGGTGTGGCGCTCGCGAGCCACGTGGTGAAGGCCACGGCCCGTGCGGCCATCAACACCTCACCCGAGCCGGTCAGCAACGGCGTGGTGAGCCTGGCCGAGGACGGCCTCGTGGCGGGGGTGGTCGTGCTCGCCGTCACCCACCCGCTCGTCGCGCTCGGCGTGGTCCTCCTGCTGCTGGTCGCCGGCGCCGTCACCGTCGCGCTCCTCGTGCGGGTGCTGCGGCGGGCCTGGCAGCGACGGCGCGATCGGCGGCGCGAACGACCGCGGCCGGCGCCGCCGCGCTGACCAGCGCCGGCGGTACCGTCGCTCCGTTACCCCGACCCTCGACCGACGAGCTCCCGCGTGCGCTTCCTCGACGGCCACTCCCCGGCCCACGACCTCACCTACGAGGACGTCTTCCTCGTCCCGGCCCGGTCGGGCATCACCTCGCGGTTGGACGTGGACCTCGCCAGCGAGGACGGCACCACCACGGTGCCGCTCGTCGCCTCCAACATGACCGCCGTGTCGGGACGTCGGATGGCCGAGACCCTCGCCCGCCGCGGCGGGCTGGCGGTGCTCCCCCAGGACATCCCCGTCGACGTGGTCGCGGAGGTCGTCGGGTGGGTCAAGAGCCGTCACCCCGTGGTCGAGACGCCGATCGCGCTGGCCCCCACCGACACGGTCGGTGACGCGCTCGCCCTGATCCCCAAGCGGGCACACGGCGCCGCGGTGATCGTGGACGCCGACGCCCCCGTCGGGATCGTGACGTTGGCCGACCTCGGCGACGTGGACCGGTTCACCCAGCTCGGGCAGGTGATGTCGAGCCACCTGACCACGGTCCCGGCCGACGTCGACCCCCGCGAGGCCTTCGACCTGCTCGCCTCGGCCCGTCACCGCATCGCCCCCGCGGTCGACGCCGACGGGCGGCTCGTCGGGCTCATGACCCGCCCCGGTGCGCTGCGCTCCACCCTCTACCGACCGAACCTCGACGCCCAGGGGCGGTTGCGCATCGCAGCTGCCATCGGGGTCAGCGGGGACGCGGCCGCCACGGCGAGGAAGCTCGTGGCCGCCGGCGTGGACGTGCTCGTGCTCGACACCGCGCACGGCCACCAGGAGCGGATGCTCGACGCGCTCGCGGCCGTGCGCGCCGAGGACCTCGGCGTCCCGCTCGTGGCCGGCAACGTCGTCACCGTCGACGGGGTCCGGGACCTGGTCGCGGCCGGCGCCGACATCGTCAAGGTCGGCGTCGGTCCGGGCGCGATGTGCACCACCCGGATGATGACCGGCGTCGGACGCCCGCAGCTGTCGGCCGTGCTCGCGTGCGCGGACGTGGCGCGCGAGCTCGGTGCCCACGTCTGGGCCGACGGCGGGGTCCGCCACCCACGGGACGTCGCGCTCGCCCTCGCCGCGGGCGCCTCCAGCGTGATGGTCGGCAGCTGGTTCGCCGGGACGCACGAGTCCCCCGGCGACCTCGAGCACGACGCGGACGGCCGCGCGTTCAAGATCTCGTTCGGGATGGCTTCGGCGCGCGCCGTCAAGCAGCGCACGGAGGCCGAGTCACCGTTCGACCGCGCCCGCAAGGCCCTGTTCGAGGAGGGCATCTCGTCGGGCCGCATGCCGCTCGATCCGGACGCCCCCGGTGTCGAGGACCTCGTCGACCGCATCGTCGCCGGGGTGCGCAGCGCCTGCACGTACGCCGGCGCGGCGGACCTCGCCAGCTTCCGCGAACGGGCCGTCCTCGGGGTGCAGACCCGGTCGGGCTACGCCGAGGGACGGCCCATCAGCGGCGGCTGGTGAGCCGCCGCTGCCCCCGGAGCCTCAGGCGACGATCGCCTCGATCCGCTCCTTGACCTCGGGCGTGAGCCGGTCGATCAGGTCGACCGCACCCATGTTGTCGTGGACCTGTTCGACCCGCGACGCGCCGGTGATCACCGACGACACGTTCGGGTTCGACGCGCACCAGGCGATGGCCAGCTGCGCGAGGGTCCCGTCGAGCTCCTCGGCGACCGTGGCGAGCTGCTTCACCTTGGCGTTCTTCTGCTCGTCGGTGAGCGTCTCGGCGAGCCACCCGAAGCCCTCGAGCGCGGCGCGTGAGTCCGATGGCACGCCGTCGATGTACTTGCCGGTCAACAGACCCGACGCCAACGGTGACCAGATGGTCGTGCCGAGCCCGATGTCCTCGTACAGGCGGGCGTACTCCTTCTCCACCCGACGGCGGTGGAAGAGGTTGTACTGCGGCTGCTCGACGATCGGCTTGTGCCAGCCGTTGCGGTCGCAGACGTCCCAGGCGGCCCGGATCTCGTCCGCGGTCCACTCCGAGGTGCCCCAGTACAGGGCCCAGCCGCGGTCGATGACGTCGCTCATCGCCCGAGCGGTCTCCTCGATGGGCGTGTCCGGGTCCGCGCGGTGGCAGTAGACGAGGTCGAGGTGGTCGAGCCCGAAGCGTTCGAGCGACGCCTCCACCGCCTCGATCAGGTACTTGCGGTTCAGGGTGTTGCGCGAGTTCGGGCCGTCGTGCAGCCCCCAGAAGAACTTCGAGCTCACCACGTAGGAGTGGCGTTCCCAGCCGAGCTGCCGGATCGCGTCACCCATGATGCGTTCCGACTCGCCACCGGCGTACGCCTCGGCGTTGTCGAAGAAGTTGACGCCCGCCTGGTAGGCGGCGTCCATGCACTCGATGGCGCGGTCGACGTCGACCTGGTTCTTGAACGTCACCCAGGAACCGAACGACAGGGCGCTGACCTTGAGGCCGCTGTGGCCGAGGCGGCGGTAGGGCATCGAGACGTCGGGCACGGAGGAGCCTTCCCTGGAGGTGGCGGTCGTGGTGACCGAGCGTAGAGCGCCGAGCGGACGACCCGGTGGGGTGCACGGCCGTCCGGAGGGGTGGCCGCCACCCCGCTGCCGCGGCCGTTACGGTGTGCCCGCGCGGCGGTCGCCGCGCCGGCGGACGTGGCCCCCTCCCCGTCCGCTCCTGGCCGGTTCCGGGACGAAGGACGGTCGTGGTCGCAGGCAGTGAGCCGCGTGTGCTCGCCGGCCGCTACGAGCTGCACCACCGGCTCGGACGCGGCGGGGCGGGCACCGTGTGGCGCGGGTTCGACCGGGCGCTCGACCGTCCGGTGGCCGTCAAGCTGCTGCACGACGACCTCGCCGAGGACCGTGACGCGGGCGCCCGGTTCCGGACCGAGGCCACCGCGGCAGCCAAGCTGACCCACCCGCACGCGGTCCTGGTCTACGACCTCGGCACCGACGCCGACGAGACCTACCTCGTGATGGAGCTGGTGGAGGGTGTCAACCTGGCCGACGTGCTCGGCGCGGGGCCGCTGCCCCCGGGTGTCGTCGCGGCCGTCGGCGCCCAGGTCGCCAGCGCGCTCGGCACCGCCCACGCGGCCGGCATCGTCCACCGCGACGTCAAACCGGCCAACGTGCTCGTCACGACCGACGGCCACGCGAAGCTCGCCGACTTCGGCATCGCGCGTGCCCTCGGTGCGGTGACCTCCCGTCTGACCCGCA
>CAYSTY010000084.1:0-5942 GCA_964433685.1 uncultured Actinomycetota bacterium
GTCGAGCGCAAGAAGTACGGCCTCAAGAAGGCCCGTCGCGCGCCGCAGTTCTCCAAGCGCTGACGCCACCGCACCCTGGCGACGCCGCCCTCCGGGGCGGCGTCGGCGTGTGACGGGCACCGGCCGACGGTCGCACGGGGGTGCGGTCCTCGAGCGACCTGCGGGCCCCGTCCGCGCGGCCACCGAACGGGTGGACGGTGTCTAGTCAGCCGCGGCGTAGCGTCCCGTGCGGCTCGCCCGACGCTGGGAGGCGTGCGGGCCCGCCGTCCCCCGACGGGGACGTGCGTCGACACGAACCCAGGGGGGCCACGTGCGTAGGTTCGCTCCGCTCGCGGTGAGCGCGCTGCTCGCCACCTCGATGCTCGTCCCGACCGCGGCCGCTGCCGCGCCCGACGGGACGTCCGACGCCGAGCGCTACCGCTCGATGACGACCCGTCCGGTGGCGGTGGACGACATGCCGCTCGGGGAGGGCACCGCGTCCCGCGAGTACTTCGTCCGGCTGGCGGGTACGCCCGCGGCGTTGCACACCGAGGACGCCCCCGGGCGTCCCGCCGCGACGCAGGTGGGCCCGCAGGGCTACGAGTTCCGGGCCACCTCGCGCGGGGCACGCGAGTACCGCGCCACGCTGGCCGAGGACCAGGCCGAGGTGGCCGCGGACGGCGCGGCCGACACCATCGGTCGCGAGCTCGAGATCCTCGCGAGCTACACCGTCGCGAACAACGGGTTCGCGACCGTCATGACCCCCGAGGAGGCACGGGCGCTCGCCGAGCACCCGGAGGTCACCTGGGTCCAGGAGTTCCCCGAGTACTTCCCCACCACCGACCGGGGACCCGGGTTCGTCGGCGCGCAGGCCGGCGTGGTCGCGGACCGCGACGGGGTGTGGGAGCGGCCGGCGGAGGGACCGGCCACCGGCGTGACCGGCGAGGGGGTGGTCGTCGGGGTGATCGACACCGGCATCAACCCCTCGAGCCCGTCGTTCCGGGCCACGACCGCGGACGGATACACGCACACCAACCCGCGTGGCCGCTACTACGGCAGCTGCGACCCCACCTTCGCGGGTGGCTCGGACGGGCCGGTGTTCGGCGCGCTCGGTGACGCCCTGCCGTACGACGAGGACATCGCCGCGCTGTGCAACGACAAGCTCATCGGCATGTACGGCTACGCCTCGGTGAACGCCAACGTGCCCGAGGGTCAGCCGCCGCTGGAGACCCCCATCGACTACGACGGCCACGGCTCCCACACCGCGGGCACCGCTGCCGGTGGCTTCGCCGACGGCGTGTCGGCCGAGACCGGTGACGCCGACATCCCCGGCAACTCCTTCGACGTCGCCGGGGTGGCACCGCACGCCAACATCATCAGCTACGGCGCGTGCTGCACCGGGACCGCGCTCGTGTCGGCGATCGACCAGATGATCGTCGACGACGTCGACGTGCTGAACTTCTCGATCGGCTCGACCTCACCGACCACCGATCTGCTCCAGGACCCCATCACGTTCGGTTTCCTGGTCGCCCGGATCTTCGACATCCAGGTCGCGAACTCGGCGGGCAACGCGGGACCGAACGCCGCCACCATCGGCAGCCCCTCCGACGCGCCCTGGGTGACCACCGTCGCGTCGTCGACCCACGACCGTCTCGCGCTCAACACCCTGGCCGGCCTACCCGAGGACCTGTTCGAGGACGGCATCATCGAGGGCAAGGGTGTCTCGGCCGCGCTCGCGTACGCCACCCCGATCGTGTACGCCGGCGACCTCGGCAACCCGCTGTGCCGCTGGAACGACGACGACGATCCGAGCGCGCCCACCACCTGGGACGACGACGAGCTCGCCGGTGTGATCGTGGTCTGCGACCGCGGCGCCACGGGCCGTGTCGAGAAGTCGGAGGTCGCCGCGGCGGCGGGTGCCGCCGGCTTCGTGCTCGCCAACGACGAGGCCAACCAGGGCTCGGTCCCCGGTTCGCTCAACGGCGACGCCTTCGCCATCCCCGGCGTGCACATCACCTACGCCGACGGGGTCGCGCTGAAGGCCTGGATCGCCGACGCCGAGGCGCCGACCGCGTCCATCACCGGCACCGACTTCGACGTGGACGAGCGTTGGGGCGACACGGTGTCGATCTTCTCCTCGCGTGGTCCGAACGGCCACGACGCGGACCTGCTCAGCCCCCAGGTCACCGCACCCGGGACCGACATCCTCGCGCCGTACGGGTCCGGCGACGTGCAGGAGTACCAGTTCATCTCGGGTACCTCGATGTCCTCGCCACACGTCGCTGGGGCGCTCGCGCTCCTCGAGGACGGCTTCGGGGACGCGTTGACCGCCGCCGAGGCGCAGTCGGCGCTGCAGCTGACGGCGCGACGGGACGTGGTCAAGACCGACGGTGACACCCCGGCCGACCCCTACGACGTCGGCAGCGGCCACATCGACGTGGCCGCGGCGATGGCGACGGGCCTGGTCATGGACGTCGACCCCTTCGACATGTGGGACACCTTCGACCACGGCTGGGACGCGTCCGAGCTGAACCTCGCCTCGATGGCCGCGAGCCAGTGCGTGACCACCTGCAGCTGGGAGCGGACGTTCACCGGGGCGCCAGGGACCGACGCGGTCACCTACACGGTCGCCGGGGCCGCCGACGGCTTCGGGCTCAGCGTGGCGCCGGCCGAGTTCACCGTGAGCGCGGGCGAGGACGTCACCATCACGGTGACCGCGGACGTCGACGGCGCCGCGTTCGGGCAGGACCTGTTCGGCGCGGTGGAGCTCACCACCGCCACCGCCGGCGTCTCGGACGCGCACCTGCCCGTGATCGTCCGCCCATCGCCCTTCGCCGGCCCCGAACGGATCGCGCAGGTCTCCGAGGGCTACATCGACGAGGCCACGTTCACCTACACCGCAGCGAACGCCACCGGTCTCGACATCGACGTGGCCGGACTGGTGCCCGGTGAGGTCGACGACCTCGAGGTCCCCCAGGACCCGACGCCGCTGGCCCCGTTCGCCGGGTTCGAGGAGAGCTCGGTGCGGTGGCTCGACGTGCCCGAGGACGCGGCTCGTCTGGTCGTCGAGGTGGCCGAGACGACCTCGCCCGACATCGACCTGTTCGTCGGTACCGACGTGAACGAGGACGGGGTGCCGCAGGCGGCCGAGACGGTCTGCCAGTCGGCCAGCGGTGGCTCGATGGAGTCCTGCGACCTGCTCGAGCCGGATGCCGGTCGCTACTGGGTGCTGGTCCAGAACTGGGAGGCCAGCGCCGCCGGGGTGGACCCGGTACGCCTGATCACCGCGGTGGTCGCCGGCGCCGAGGACACCCTCGAGGTCGGCGCCCCGTCGTCGGTGGCGCCGGGCGGGTCGTTCGAGCTCGAGCTCAGCTGGGACCTCGCGCCGCCGGCGAAGCACTGGTACGGCCTGGTGAGCCTCGGCTCCACCGACCAGACGCCCGGCGAGTACCCGGTGCCGATCGATGTGCTGGTCGAACCGGAGGCACCGGTCGCCGATCCGGGTGGTCCCTACACGGCCGTGATCGGCGAGCCGTTCGTGCTCGACGCCAGCGGGTCGAGCCACCCCGAGGACGTCCCGATCGACGACCACAGCTGGGACGTCGAACAGCTCGGCATCGCCAGCCCTCAGGAGGGCCGCACGCTGACGGTCTCCCCGTCGGTGGCGGGTGAACGCGTCGTGACCCTGACGGTCACCGCCGACGGTGTCTCGTCGTCGGAGACGGCGCAGGTGACCGTCCTCCTCGAGGCGCCGCCCGAACCGGAGGAGCCCGAGGAGCCCGAGCCGGAGCCCGCGGCCTGTGAGGCGGTCGAGCCCGGCTGGTTCCCCGACGTGACCGCTGGCCCCCACGGTGACAACATCCGCTGCGTCGCCGGGTACGGCATCGCGCAGGGACAGGCCGACGGCACCTACGGGCCCGGCGGCGAGGTACGTCGCGACCAGATGGCCTCGTTCCTGGCCCGGACCCTGCGCGTCGCCGGGGTCGAGCTGCCGGCGGCGCCGCAGGCCCGGTTCCCCGACGTGACCAGCGGTCCTCACGCGTTGGCGATCTCGCAGCTCGCCGACGTCGGGATCGTGCTCGGACGTCAGGACGGCAGGTACGGCCCGGCTGCGCCCGTGACCAGGGGGCAGATGGCGTCGTTCCTCGTCCGCACCGTCGAGGTGGTGCTCGACCGGGACCTCGCACCGGAGGGGACCGGACCGTTCACCGACATCCGTCCGCCGCACGCCGACAACATCCGCGTGGCGGGTGAACTCGGTATCGCGCTCGGCACCTCGGCCACGAGCTTCGCGCCCGAGCAGCACGTGCGACGCGACCAGATGGGTTCGTTCATCGCGCGGACGCTGCAGGCGCTCGTCGACGAGGGTGTCGAGCTGACCCCGCTCGACTGACCTGGCGTGCGACGCGGGGCCCGGACCGTTCGGCGGTCCGGGCCCCCGCCGTGCGGGGCGTACGCTGCCCGGTCACCGCGCCGCGACCGCGGCGGATCGACCGCACCACAGGAGCCAGGGTGGGACGCATCTTCGGAACCGACGGGATCCGCGGGAAGGCGAACGTCGACCTCACCCCGGAGCTGGCCATCAGCGTGGGCCGCGCCCTCGGCACCGTCCTACACGAGGGCGGCGCCAAGCGCCCGACGGTCCTGATCGGTCGCGACCCACGGTGGTCGGGTGAGATGATCGACGCCGCGTTGATCGCGGGCCTGACCTCCGCCGGCGCGGACGCGGTCTCGGTCGGCGTCGTGCCGACCCCGGCCGTCGCCTACCTCACCGGCCGCTCCGCCGCGGCCGCCGGGGTCGTGATCTCCGCCTCCCACAACCCGGTCGGCGACAACGGGATCAAGATCTTCGGCCCCGACGGGTTCAAGCTCAGCGACGACGAGGAGGACCGCCTCGAGGAGCTGATGGCCGCCGACACCGCACGCCGACCCACGGGCACGGGGGTGGGACGGCGACTGCGTGACCCGGCCGCGGTGAGCCGCTACATCGAACACATCGTGGGTCTCGCGGACGTCGCCCCGGGTTCGGGGCGCGACGGTATCGACCTGACGGGCCTGCGGGTCGTGGTCGACGGCGCCAACGGGGCGGCGTCGTCGGTGGCGCCGCAGGTCTACCGTCAGCTCGGAGCCGAGGTCATCACCATCCACTGCAGCCCGGACGGCGAGAACATCAACGCCGGCTGCGGGTCGACCTACCCGAAGGTCGTCGCCGAGGCCGTGCTCGCCCACGACGCGGACGCGGGTATCAGCCACGACGGCGACGCCGACCGTCTCATCGCCGCCACCCACGAGGGCACCGAGGTCGACGGTGACGTGATCCTCGCCGTCCTCGCCCGGCAGATGCACCACCAGGGCCGCCTCGCCCAGGACGCGGTGGCCACGACGGTGATGACCAACCTCGGTTTCAAGCGGGCGATGTCGTCGCTCGGGGTCGAGGTCGTGGAGACCGCCGTCGGCGACCGGTACGTGCTCGAGGCGATGCGCGAGCGCGGCCTGAACCTCGGCGGGGAGCAGTCGGGTCACCTCATCGCGCTCGATCACACCACCACCGGCGACGGGATCCTGTCCGCCGTGCAGCTGCTGTCCGTGGTCCGCTCGACCGGGGCGTCGCTCGAGGAACTCGCGACGGTCATGACCCGCCTGCCGCAGGTCCTGGTCAACGTGCGTGAGGTCGACCGCTCGCGCCTGCCCGACGCCGACGCCGTCTGGGACGTGGTCCGGGCCGAGGAACAGCGGCTCGGGGACGGGGGGCGCGTGCTGCTGCGTCCGTCGGGGACCGAACCGATCATCCGGGTCATGGCCGAGGCCGAGACCGAGGGCGATGCGCAGCGAGCGGTGGACGTCATCGCCGACGCGGTCCGTGACCACCTGACCGTCTGACGAGAAGGAGCCCGCCGTGCGTCGTTCCCTGGTTGCCCTCACCGTCGCTGCGCTGGTGCTCGCCGCCTGCGGCGACGACGACG
>CAYSTY010000084.1:6042-8505 GCA_964433685.1 uncultured Actinomycetota bacterium
GCGGACGGCGGTGCGGACGGCGGTGCCGTGGACGGTGCGGCCGGCGGCGGCGAGGACGGGGTGGCCACAGCCGGCACCGCAGCCCCCGGGACCTGGCCGGTGGGCGAGGCCGGCACGGTGACCTTCTCGCTCGCGTCCGGGCGGCTGGCCCTCGACGAGGTGGCACCTGCCGACGGGTGGGAGGTGACCGAGGAGGACAGCGACGACGACGAGATCGAGGTGGAGCTCCGCCGCGGGCAGGAGACGTACGAGTTCCACGTCGAGCTGGAGGACGGGACGACGCTCGAGGTCTCGATCGACCACGACCTCGACGACGCGGACCCGGGCACCTTCGAGCTCGGCGAGGCGGGTAGCGTCACCGTCTCGGTCGACGGCTCGCAGCTGGTGCTGGACGACCTCTCGGTGGCCGACGGTTGGGAGGTCGCCACCCAGACGGTCGACGGCGACGAGCTCGAGATCGACCTGGTGGGTGACCAGCAGCGCTGGGAGCTGGACGTCGAGCTCGACGACGGCCGGCTCGAGGTGCGGCGCGACCACCGGGTGCGCGGACCGGTCCCGGCCTGAGCGCCTCGCGCCGCCGCCGCGTCAGCGGCTCGCGGTCTCGGCGCCGGTGACGACGGTCCGGTCACGACCCTGCCGCTTGGCGGCGTAGACGGCCCGGTCGGCGGCGTCGATGAGGTCGCCGACGCTCATGCCACGTTCCCACGCCACGACACCGACCGAGACCGATTGGCCCCGGGGGACCGCCGCCCGCAGACGTTCGCCGACCTCGACCGCTTCGGACGCCGTCGTCAGCGGCATGACGACGACGAACTCCTCACCGCCGTAGCGGGCGAGCAGGTCGCCGCCGCGCAGCTGCGCCTGCCACGCGGTGACCGTCTCACGCAGGAACGCGTCCCCGGTGGGGTGGCCGAAGCGGTCGTTGAACCGCTTGAAGTGGTCGAGGTCGAGCATCGCGACCGCCAGCGGTTGGTCGTGGCGTTCGGTCACCGACACCGTGACCGCCAACACCTCGTCCAACGCGCGCCGGTTGTAGGCGCCGGTGAGCGGGTCGGTCCGCGACAGGTAGGTGAGCTCGTCGGCCTGGGCCCGGATCTGACCGATGAGGCCGGCCATGCGCTGGACCACGAGGAGGAACAGGACGATCGAGCCGCTCGCCACCACGCGTACCACGGACCGGTCCGGGGCCTCCTGGACCAGCAGCAGGGTCGGTGCCAGGATCGACGCCGCCGCCAACGCTGCCAGCCGGCGTCCGGACAGCGACACGTCCGCGGGCGGGGGTGGCGCGTGCCGGGTCGCCGACGGGTGCCACGCGGCCACGGCGAACAGGACGTACGCGATCAGCCAGGTGGCGTCGAGCAGCCCACCTTCGACGTACCACCCCTCGAGCGTGCCCAGGGTGAACAGGACGTCGGCGACGAAGTAGGCCCCCATCCCGATCAGCAGCAGCAGGTGGCTGCCGTGGCGGGCGCCGTACACCAGCACGAGCCGCACGATCAGCGGCACCAGGATGAGGTCACCGATGGGGTAGGCGACGGACACGGTCCGCTCGAGCAGGGTCAGGGTCGGGTCCTGCGCGTACGGCACGACGAGGTAGATCCAGGTGAACACGGTCGCAGCGACGCCGATGGTGAGGGCGTCGACCAGCGAGCCGACGTCCCCCCGGTCACGTCGACCGAGCAGCCACAGCGCGTACGCGTGGCAGGGGTAGCTGGCCAGGTACAGGACGTCGGCGACGGAGGGGAACGGTTCGATCCCGAGCGCCGAGAAGACCACCCAGGTGACGTCCCCGGCCAGCACGAGCACCAGTCCGATGATCAGCCACCACCACGCCGTGACACGCACGAGCCCGCGTCGGAGGGCGGCGGTGACCAGGGCCGCGGTCGCGAGGGAGCCGATGGCGACGTACCCCACGCTGTTGGCGGTGTTCAGCGGCAGGGCGAGGTGCGCCGCGACCAGGACGGTCCCGGCCCCGAGCAACCAGCGCCATCGTGTGTCGGGCAACGCTCACGTCTTCCGGTGGTGCACCGCCCGTCGGCCGCCGGCGCGGGGGGACAAGCCGCGAGGTGCGCCACCTGCGCGCCGCGGGTGGAGGTAACGCGACCGCTAGCGTGCGTCGCCGACCGTCGAGGAGACCCCCGTGACGACCCGTGGCGTGACCATCGGTGGCCCCTACGCCTTCCTCGGCGCGCTGGCGCAGCAGGTGGAGGCCAAGGGCTTCGACGCGGCGTGGGTCGCCGAGACCTCCCAGGACTCGATCGTCCAGGCCGCGGTGGTCGCACAGGCGACCGAGCGCATCGACGTCGGCACCAACATCACCCTCGCGTTCCCCCGTTCGCCCACGGTGACCGCGATGCAGGCGTGGGACCTGAACGAGCTGTCGGGCGACCGCTTCGTCACCGGGCTCGGCAGCCAGGTCAAGCGCATCATCGAGGACCGCTTCTCGGCCGACTTCGACCGGCC
>CAYSTY010000085.1:0-8470 GCA_964433685.1 uncultured Actinomycetota bacterium
GGTCGGCGACGGAGCGGACCGTGCCGACGGGGATCGCGAACCCGATGCCGTTGTTCGCGCCGGTGCTCGACAGGATCGCGGTGTTGATCCCGACGATCCGACCGGCGGCGTCGACCAGGGCGCCGCCGGAGTTACCGGGGTTGATGGCGGCGTCGGTCTGGATCATGTCGACCAGCGGCGCGCCGGGTGTGGACACCGACCGGCCCACCGCGCTGACGATGCCGCTGGTGACCGAACCCTCGAGTCCGAACGGCGAACCGATCGCGACCGCGACGTCCCCCACCGCGGGGGTGGTGTCCGCGTAGGTCGGGACCGGTAGGTCCTGCGCGTCGACGCGCAGGACCGCGAGGTCGCTGACGGTGTCGGCGCCGACCAGTTCGGCCGCCAGGCTGGTGCCGTCCGGCAGGGTGACGGTCGCCTGCGCGGCCCCCGCCACCACGTGCGCGTTGGTGACCAGGTACCCGTCGCTGCGGTAGATGACGGCCGAGCCGCTGCCCTGCCCCTGCGGGCCCGCGACGTTGACGCTGGCGACCGAGGGACCGACCGTGCTCGCGATCTCGGTGACGGAGGTGGGTTCGGCGGTGACCGCGGTGCCGGCTGGATCGCCGCCGGTCGTCGCGTCGGTGGCGTCGTCCGTGGCCAACGCCCACGTCAGCGGTGTCGCCACGCCCGCGCCGACGACGGCTGCGACCGCCGCCGCGATCGCGACGGTCCGGGTCCGGCCCGCGCGACCGGGAGCGACGGGGGTGGCTGGGGGGGCAGGGGGTGGGGAGGTGGGACGTCCCCCACCGCCGGGATCGCCGAGGTAGGTGGTCGGCGGCGGTGCCGACGGCGCGAGGCGCGGAGATGCCTCGGGCGCGGGGCGCGGGGAAGTCGCCTCGGGGGTGGTGCGGGAGGGAGACGACACCGGGCTGCTCCTCGTCGGTCGCGTCACGCGGCAGGGGGTCCGCGTGTGGCGGTGGGGGACGACGATCACGGTACGCAGCGGTGGTCCAACGCCAGGTTCGAGGCAGGCGAAGGCTCGGACAAGGTTCGGCCGGGGGCAGGTCAGCGGTGGTCGGCGCGCGCCAGCTCACGGTCGGTCTTGCGCTCGTACATGCGCGCGTCGGCGAGCGTGAGCGCCTGCGTCGCGGTGGCGTCGCCGTCGGCGAGGTGGCAGCCGACCGAGACGCGGGGCGTCAGCGACACGTCGGTGAGCGCCAGCGGGACCTCGACCGCCGCGCGCAGGCGCTCGGCGAGCCGGGCCGCGTCGGTGGGGTCGGTGATGCCGGCGGCCACGACCACGAACTCGTCGCCACCGAGCCGGCCGACCGTGTCGGTGTCGCGGCCGACCGTGCGGAGCCGGTCCGCGACCGCGACGAGCACGTCGTCACCGGCCGCGTGTCCGTGCGTGTCGTTGACCGCCTTGAACCCGTCGAGGTCGCAGAACAGCACCGCGACCTGCGTCCCCTCACGACGTGCGGCGGCGAGCGCCATCTCGAGGCGGTCCTCCACGAGGCGACGGTTCGGTAGCCCGGTCAGCGGGTCGTGGACGGCGGCGTGCGCGAGCTGCAGCTCGAGCGCCTTGCGTTCGCTGAGATCCACCACCTGGGCGAGGAAACGGTCCACCTGGCCACCGGCGTCGCGCAGGGCGGAGACGTGGAGGCTGACCCACACCTCCCCGGCCCCGGCGAGCAGGTAGCGCTTGTCCATCCGGTAGCTGTCGCGGCGTCCGGAGGCCAGGTCGGTGAAGGCCTGCAGGTCGGCCTCGAGGTCGTCGGGGTGGGTGACCTCCTGGAAGGTGGTGCGCAGCAGCTGCTGACGGTCGCGGCCCATCAGCTGGCAGAGGGCGGGGTTGACGTCCTCGAAGCTGCCGTCGGCGCGGACCACCGCCATCCCGACGGGCGCGTCCTCGAACGCGAGCCGGAACCGTTCCTCGGCGAGCGAGAGCGCCAGCGACATCTCGTGGTCGAAGGACACGTCGGTGACCGTGGTGATGGTGCCGAGTCGCCCGTCGGCGTCGGTGAACGGCACGCACGTCTGGCGCAGCCACACCGGGTTCATCGGGTCACGACCGAGCTGCAGGACGCGGCCGACCACGGCCCGACCGGTGCGCCGCACCACGCTGGTCGGCAGCTCGTCGGGGTGCAACGGCATGCCCCCTTCGTCGCGCAGGTCCGCCGCCGCGATGAGCGCCCGGGGGGTCGGGTCATCGGCGAACCGCACCCCGAGCAGTTCGTCCGCCGCCGGGTTGGCGGCCAGCACGTGCGCGTCCCCGTCCCGGACCACGAGGCCCTCGTGCAGCGCACCGAGGACGCCCGCGAGCAGGTCGTTGGAGCGGGTCCGCTCGGCCTGGAGCGCGTCGACGGTGCGGCCCGCGGCGAACAGCACGCCGGCGATCAGGACGATGACGGCGATGTCGGCGAGCGCCGCGGCCGTGACCGGCTCGGCGCCGAGCGCCTCGGCGGCGCGGCCGACGGTCCGTACGAGGGGCGGGACGAGCACCAGCAGCGGCACCACCCGCTTGAACAGCAGGCGGGCGGTCGCCGAACGGCCGAACCGGGCGCTGAGTTCGGGAACGACGGTCGCGGAGGCGAGGGGGATCCACACGAGCGTCAGACCGACGGCGACCGGCAACGAGGCGTTCGGTGGCGTCGTCCACCTCAGCCCGCCCGTCTCGGCACCGAGGTAGTGCAGCAGCGCGACGCAGAGCCCGACCCACGACAGGACGGCGACCACGTAGCTGGCGTGTCGCACCCGTCGTGACCGGGCGTCACCGACCGCCAGCACCAGGCCGACGGCCACGACCACGAGGGCGGTCGAGATCGCCGGGAACAGACGGGTGGCCTGTCCGGGCTGCCAGGAGGTGATCGTCGCTCCGTCCACGTGCGCCGTGAGCGACAGGGTGCGGACGACGGTGGTGGCGATGCCCCCCGCGACGAGCACGGCACCGAGGCCACGGCGCAGCGGTTGCCAGGCGGGCCCGGCCCGGCGCTGCAGTTCCACGGCCGTCCCGGCGATGACGAGCGCGAGCGCCGCACCGGCCGAGGTGACCGGCCAGCCGGCACGGACCTGGACCAGCGCCGACGATCCGAGCAGCCAACCCCCGAGCGAGACGAAGCCGATCGTGGTGGCCGCGAGCCCACCCCAGCGCACCAGCGCGCGGCCGACCGCGCCGGCGGCAGCGTCGGCACGCTGGATGGCGGAGCGTGGCACCAGGGACCTCCCGTCCGAGGTGAGGGCGTGTGGTCTCACGTCCCTCACGTTCCCCATCGGCCCCAGCTGCCCCGGCCTTGAGCGGTCAGCCGAGCAGGCGGCGCTTCTCGACCTCGAACTCCTCGTCACTGAGGTGCCCGCGCTCACGCAGCTCGGCGAGCCGTTCGAGCTGCGAGACCACGTCGCCGTCGGCCACCGGGCCGGGTCCGTGGCGCAGCGTCAGCCCGCGGGCTTCACGCACCCGGTAGACCTGGGACTGGAACTGCTCGGGATCGGGGATGTCCTGGAGCCGGCTCTGACCCTGGCTGCCCGCCGACTCGAGGAGGACGTCCCCGTACCCGAGGAGGCGCTCCACGACCGACTGGCTGAACAGGACGTTGTTGATGTTCTCGAGCGGGATCTCCGTGCCGTTGCGGGCCACCATCCCCGACCGCACGATGATCCGTTCGGTCGTCAGCACGTAGTTGGTGAACCAGTAGTCCAGGACGGCGCGGCCGGCGAGGACGAGCCAGGCCACGATCGCGACCCCGAGGACGATCAGCTCCCACGGCCGGTCGAGCGCGGCGAAGCCGACCCCCACCGCGGCGGCGAGCACCATCGCCCAGGCGATCGCGGGCAGCAGGACCCGCCAGTGCGGACGGAACTGGCGGACGATCTGTTCGTCCTCGGTCAGCAGACGTTCTGGGTAGCGCATCGTGCGGGGTCCCTCCGGGGCGCGGACGGCCCTCGCCGCGAGCCTACGCCGTACCCACCGCGGCCGAGGGTCCCGCGGGGCGAGGACCCCCGCCCCTGCCGCGGGTGGCTGTCGGGTGACATCCTCGGAGGGCCACCGAGTCGAGGAGGGACACGTGTCCACCACCGCCGTGACGACGACCAGCCGCATCGTGGTCGGTGTCGATGCCTCCGACCACGCCGTACGCGCGCTGCGTTGGGCCCGCGACGAGGCCCGTCTGCGCGACGCGACGCTCGAGGTGCTCCACAGCTACCCGGCCCCCGAGGTGATGCTGATGCCGGCGCTCGTGGTGCTGCCGTCGGACCGCGAGCTCGAGGAGGGGGCGGCCCGCGTGATCGAGGAGACCATCGAGGAGGTCGGTGACTTCCAGGGGATCCCGGTCATCCGCACGGTCCGCTCGGGTGGTGCTGCGAGCGCGCTCTGCCGCGCCGGTGAGGATGCCGACCTGATCGTCGTCGGGACCCGGGGACGCGGCGGTTTCAAGGAGCTGCTGCTCGGTTCGGTCAGCCACCAGGTCGCGACCCACGCACCGTGCCCGGTGGTCATCGTCGGTGGCGAGGCGCGCTGAGACGCCGGCCTCGGTGCGGGGCAGTCGGCGACCGTCCGGCCGTGCGCCGGACGGGTGGCCAGCCGACGTGAGCTAGCCTGCGCGCGCCCTCGTCCGCGTCAGGAGTCGCTCCGGTGGTCTCACCCGAGCTGAAGGCCCTCGCCCGCGGGGCCGGCGTCCACCTCGGGGCGCTGACCGCCGTCCTCGCCGACCGTTACGGCGACCGGCCGGCGATCGTGGACCCGGCGTTGACGCCCGGTCTCGACCACGGTGAGACCCGGAGCTTCGTCGCTCTCGAGGACGGCGTCGGCCGTCTCGCGACGGTCCACGCGGAGGCCGGGATCGCCGCCGACGATCGTGTGCTCATCGTCTGCGACAACCGCATCGACGTCGCGCTGCACGCCTTCGCGGTGGCACGACTCGGTGCCGTTCCGGTGCCGGTCAACCACCGGCTGACCGCGCACGAGATCGACACCATCGGGGGCGCGACCGGGGCGGTGGCCGCCATCGTCGACGACGAGGTCGCCGAGCGCGTGCCGGAGCGGCTGACCACGATCGCCGTCAGCACCGTCGCCGAACGGTTGCCGGACGCCGATCACCGGGCTCCCGACGGGGCCCTGGATCCCCGGGCCACCGCGATCCTGCTCACGACGTCGGGGACGACCGGGGTCCCGAAGGCGGCCTCGCTGACCTCACGGGGGCTGCTGTCGAGCCTCGGACGGTTGAGCCTCGTACCGATGGGAGCGGACCTCGGGCCGCTGCGGCGGGACCGCGACCGTTTCTTCGCGTGCCTGCCCCTGACCCACGTCATGGGGTTCTCGGTCCTGCTCGCGTCGCTCTCGGCCGGCGTCCCGATGGTGCGGCGCACCCGGTTCCGGGCCGACGAGGCCCTCGACATCATCGAGCAGCAGCGGCCGAACATCGTCATCGCCGTCCCGACGATGTACGCCGACCTCGAACGGGCCGGTGCCGCCGACCGCGACCTGTCCTCGATCCAGCTGTTCGTCTCGTCCGCCGACGTCCTGCTGCCCGAACGCGCCCGACGCCTGCAGCGTTACGGCGCCATGGCCCGCGTCGCGGGCCGAGGCATCGGATCGGCGGTCGTGGTCGACATCTTCGGGATGGTGGAGCTGTCCGGTCCGGCCGCCGTCCGGATCTACCCGCCCTCCCCGGTCGGTTCCTTGCCGGCGCCCTCGTTCGCCGTCACCCTGCCGGGGGTGAAGGTCCGCGCCGTGGACGAGGACGGTCGACCCGTGGACCGCGGCACGGTGGGCGAGCTGCAGTGGCGCGGCCCGAACGTGCTCGAGGGCTACGAGGGTCACGAGGACGGCGGCCCCGACGCGGACGGCTGGTTCGGGTCGGGTGACCACGGGCGCCTGCTCGGCGGTGGGCTGTTCCAGTTCGCGGGACGGTCGAAGGACCGGCTGAAGGTCGGTGGGTTCTCGGTGTTCCCCGCCGAGGTCGAGGAGGAGCTCGAGGGTGGCCGCGGTGTCGCCGAGCTCGCCATCGTCGGCGTGCCCGACGACCGGCTCGGCGAGCGGCTCGTCGCCGTCGTGGTCCCCACCGACGGGTTCGACGACGACCAGTTCCTGCGGTGGGCCCGCGACCAGGTCGCCGGCTACCGCCGACCCGCGTCGGTGGTGGTCGTCGACGACATCCCGCGCGGCGCCAACGGCAAGGTCGACCGCGCGGGGGCGACGGAGCTCGCGTTGGAGCGGCTCGAGGCGGAGGCGTGAGCAGCCGGTCGGTGACGCTGACGCTGACCGACGCGCCGGTGGACGAGGTCAGCGCCGCGCTGCACGCACCATCGGGTCGGGGGGGACCGGCCGTCCTGCTGACACCGGGGGCCGGCGGCAGCTTCGAGGGTGCGCCGCTGACGGGCCTCGCCGACGTGCTCGCCGAGCTCGGCTGCACCGTCGTGCGTGCCAACCTGCCCCACCACGAGCTCGGCCGTCGACCGCCGCGCGCCGAAGCTGCCGTACCGGGCTTCCGGGCCGTGCTGCAGGCGGCGCGGGCGGCCGTCGGCGGTGACCTGCCCTGGATCGCCGGGGGCAAGTCCTACGGCGGACGGGTCGCCACGCTGGCGGCCATCGACGGCGACCTCGACGTGGTCGGGTTGATCCTGCACGGCTACCCGCTGCACCCGCCCGGCAAGCCCGACCAGCTCCGCGTCGACCACTGGCACCGCGTCCCGGTCCCCGCGCTGTTCCTCCAGGGCACCCGCGACACCTTCGGGACGGCCGCCGAGGTCGACGAACACCTGACGAAGCTGCCGCGACGTGCGACGCTGCTCACCGTCGAGGGTGGTGACCACTCGCTGGACGTCGCCGGCGTCCACGCCCCGGACGGGGTCCGCCGGCCAGCAGCGGAGGTCGTCGCACGCCTCGACGACCGCATTGGGGCCTGGCTGCGCAGCCTCACCGAACCGGAGCGTTGAAGTGCTGACGGAGTTCAAGGAGTTCATCAACCGCGGCAACGTCATCGACCTCGCGGTCGCGGTGGTGATGGGTGCGGCGTTCGCGCCCGTCATCAGCGCGATCGTCGACGCGGTCCTCATGCCCCTGATCGGGATGGTCTTCGGTCAACCGAACTTCGACGCCATCGGTCAGTTCGGCTGCGATGTGCGAGGTGCGTGCGCCGGCTCGGTCGGCGTGGTCATCACCGCGCTGGTGAACTTCCTGTTCGTCGCGCTCGCGCTGTTCGTCGTGGTCAAGGCCTACAACCGGATGGCGCGCAAGAACCCGGAGCAGGACACCGACCCGGAGCCGGACGCCGACCCGGACGAGGTCGTGCTCCTGCGCGAGATCCGCGACGCGCTGACCAGCGGCCGGACCTCGAAGCCCTGAGGCGGAGCGGTCAGTCGCCGGCGGGTGTGGCTGCCTCGGGGGCGTCCTCGTGACGGAACCGCCGTGCGACCGCACGTCGTACGGCGCGACGGGCCGCCTCGTGCATCGCGGCCTCGGACTCCGACTCGCGCGAACCGTACGAACCCGGCCGCACGTGACCCTGCGCGCGAGCGGTCGAGGCGACCGCTTCGGCCACGACCGGCACGACCTCGCGGTCGAAGGGGGAGGGGATGATGTAGTCGGGCGCGAGGTCGTCGGTCACCATCGACGCGATGGCCTCCGCGGCGGCGACCTTCATCTCGTCGGTGACGGTGGTCGCCGCGGCGTCGAGCAGCCCGCGGAAGATCCCGGGGAACGCGAGCACGTTGTTGATCTGGTTGGGGAAGTCGGACCGTCCCGTGGCCATGACCCGGACGTGACCGCGGGCGACGTCCGGGTGGATCTCCGGGGTCGGGTTGGCCAGGGCGAACACGATGCGGTCCTCCGACATCGTCCGGACCAGCTCGAGCGGGAGCGTGTCGGGCCCCGACACACCGATGAACACGTCCGCGCCCGCGAGCGCCACCGACTGGTCGCCGCTCAGCTCGCGCGGGTTGACCTGCTTGGCGAGGCGGCGCCGGATGGGGTCGGTGCCCTTGCGCTTGGCCTCCAGGATCCCGTCGCGGTCGACCGGGACGATGTCCTCGATCCCGGCCGCCCGCAGGAGCCCCGTGATCGCGACGCCGGCCGCACCTATGCCCTGGACCACGACCTTCAAGCTGGCGAGGTCGCGGCCGACGACGCGGGCCGCGTTCGTCAGCGCCGCGAGCACCACGATCGCGGTGCCGTGCTGGTCGTCGTGGAAGACGGGGATGTCGAGCCGCTGGCGCAGCTTGCCCTCGATCTCGAAGCAGCGGGGGGCGGAGATGTCCTCGAGGTTGATGCCACCGAAGCCGGACGCGATGCGCGCGACCGTCTCGACGAACGTGTCCGGATCCTGTTCGTCCACGAGCAGCGGGTAGGCGTCCACCCCGCCGAACGACTTGAGCAGCATCGCCTTGCCCTCCATGACCGGCAGGGAGGCGAGGGGGCCGATGTCACCGAGGCCGAGGACCGCGGTGCCGTCGGTGATGACCGCGACCGAGTTCGACCGGATCGTGAACCGGTAGG
>CAYSTY010000086.1:0-8456 GCA_964433685.1 uncultured Actinomycetota bacterium
GCCCGCGCCGCCAGGCCCTGGACGTGCTCCGCCTGCCGGGCGGCGGCGAGGAAGCTGATGCCCTCGCGCCGGGCGTGCCAGTCGATGGCTTCGATGGTGCGGTCCCCGATGCCGCGGCGTGGGGTGTTGACGATGCGACGGGCGGAGACGTCGTCGTCGGGGTTGGTCAGCACCCGCAGGTAGGCCAGGACGTCCTTGACCTCCTTGCGCTCGTAGAACCGCACCCCGCCGACGACCTTGTAGGGCGTCCCGACCCGCAGGAGCACGTCCTCGATGACCCGGGCCTGGGCGTTGGTCCGGTAGAAGACCGCCACGTCGTCGAACCCGTGGTCCCCTGCCCGGACCAGCTTCTCGACCTCCTCGGCGATGAAAGCGGCCTCGTCGTGCTCGTCGTCGGCGCGGTAGCGCACGACCGGTGCACCGAGCTCACGGTCGGTCCACAGCTCGGCGCGACGCTCGACCGGTGACGCGGCGATGACGGCGTTGGCGACGTCGAGGATGGTCTGCGTCGAACGGTAGTTGCGGTCGAGGACCACCACGCTCGCGTCGGGGTGGTCGTGCTCGAAGTCGAGGATGTTGCGGATGGTCGCGCCCCGCCAGCCGTAGACGCCCTGCTGGGGGTCACCGACCACCATCACGTTGCGTTCCGGGCCGGTCAGCAGCTGCACGAGGTGGTACTGCGCCCGGTTGGTGTCCTGGTACTCGTCGATCATCAGGTGGGCGAAGCGGTGCCGGTAGTGCTCGCGCACCCCGTCGAACAGCTGCAGCACCTCGACGGTCTTGACGATGAGGTCGTCGAAGTCGAGCGCGTTCGCCCGCCGCAGGCGGTCCTCGTAGGCGCGGTAGACGTCGGCGATCTGTTCCTCGGGCCACCCGCCGGCGCGCCCCGCGTAGGTCTCGTAGTCGACCAGTTCGTCCTTGGCCCGGCTGATCGCGTCGCGGATGCCGCGCGGTGGCAGACGGCGCTCGTCGACCCCGAGGTCCTTGGCCACCTGGGTGACCAGACGCAGGCTGTCCTGGCCGTCGTAGATGGTGAAGCCGCTGCGGTACCCGAGCCGCGGCAGCTCGCGGCGCAGGAGCCGGACGCCGGTCTTGTGGAAGGTCGTGACCCACATCCTGGTGGCGACGCGTTCCCCGACGTGGTGGCCGACACGCTCGGCCATCTCGTTGGCGGCCTTGTTGGTGAACGTGATGGCCAGGATGCCGAAGGGGTCGACGTCGTGGTCACGGATGAGGTGGGCGATCCGGGAGGTGAGCACGCGCGTCTTGCCCGACCCGGCGCCCGCGACGACCAGCAGCGGCCCCGCGACGGTCTGCACCGCCTCGCGCTGCGCGGGGTTGAGCCCCTCGAGCAGGGGGAGGTCTGTGGGCACGGGCGGGCCTCGTCACGGAGCGGGGGCGGCGGGGACGGGAGGGTACGGCGGGCCTCCGACACCCTCCGCCGCCCGTCCACGTCGGTCCACGCCGGTCCACGCCGATGGCCCGGGACCCCTGCTGGGGTCCCGGGCCGCTACTCGCGCGTGGAGGCCTAGCGGCTGGCTGCCGCCTGGACGGCTGCGACCGCGTCGACGTGGCCGGCGCCGTCCGCGAACGCCGGCAGGCCGCGGTCGTGGGCGGTCGAGACGAGCACGGCCTCGACCTCGGCGGGGGTCAGGTCGGGGGCCACCTGGAGGACCTGGGCCGCGATGCCCGCCACGTGCGGCGCGGCCATGGAGGTCCCCGACATCGCCGCGTAGTTGATCGGGTCGGACGACCCGAGCGCGCCGGTCAGGCAGATCGGCAGGGTCAACGCGCACGGGGCGACGATGTCGGCGCCGGGCGCGGACAGGTCCGGGTAGGTCTGCGGACGACCGTCGACGCCGCGCGAGGAGAAGTCGGCGACGCCACCGTCGCGGGTGCCCTGACCGAGATCGTCGGCGGCCGCGACGCAGATGACACCGGGCGTCGGGTTCGTGCACTCCGGGCTCGTGGCGAGCGCCGAGCCGTCCCCGCCGGCGTTCCCGGCCGCGAACACGACCGTGACCCCGGCCTCGACGAGCGCGTCGACCATCAGGGTCGTCGCCCCGTTCGGGTCGTGCTCGCCCGAGGAGCCCCACGAGTTGTTGACCACGCGGATCTCCGGGGTGACCTGGTCGTGGTTGTCGAGCACCCACTCGAGACCGTCGAGGGCGAACGCGAGGGAGATGAGCGCACCGGCCGAGACCCCGTGCGCGGTGGCGCCGGGAGCGGCACCGCGGTAGGTGCCACCGGAGGCGGCACCGGTCCCCACGATGGTCCCGGCGACGTGGGTGCCGTGCCCACCGAGGCTGGCGGTGTCGGTGATCGGCAGCGGGATGGCCAACCCGCCGGGCAGCACCTTGACGTTCTCGCCGACCTGACCGGTGAGGTCCGGGTGGATCTGGTCGACGCCGGAGTCCACCACCGCCACGCCGACCCCGGAACCGTCGACGACCTGGCCGCCGATGGTCACCGCGCCGTCGAGCAGCTCGGCACCCCGCGTGGCGGTGTGGGAGGTCTCGAGGAACGGCTCGATCGGTGCGTCGCGCTCGAGCCGTGCCACCCCGTCGAGGGCGCCGACCTGGTCGAGGACGTCGGCCGGTGCCGCGACCGCGACGACGTCGATCACCTCGTACACCGACCGCACCTGCGCGCCGATGGTGCCGAGGGCGTCCGTGACCGTGTCGAGGTCGGCGTCCTCGGCCACGTGGACGAGCGCGCGGCCGTCCTGCAGCACCCCCGCGTCGACGACCGCACCGACGGTGTCGGTGACCACGCCGGTCAGGCCGCCGGCGAGGCCGCCGAGCAACGGCCCGAGGAGGGCCGCGACGCCGAGCACGGGGACGGGTCGTAGGTGTCGCGATCGTCGGGGTGGGGGCAGCTCGAAGCGCACGGGGTCCTCCTGCGGTCGACGGAGGCACGCCGCGGCGCGCCGGGTCCGCAGGGAGGAACGAGCCGGTGGGGCCAGCGGTACGGCGGTGTCCGCCCAGGACCCCGGTCCCGGGCGGACAGCGCACACGGCTCAGCTGACGAAGCGGATGGTCAACGGGTAGCGGTAGCCCTGGCCGTCCCAGGCCCGGACCGCCGCGATGATCGGGAAGATGATCCACGCCAGGCCCAGGATGATCGCGGCGGGCACGATCACCACCAGGCCGAGGCCCAGCGTCACGACCGCGCCGAAGAAGGCGATCAGGCCCCCGACCACACCGATGAGCAGGAAGGTGAGGTTGAAGTTCAGCGCCTCCTTGGCGTGGTGGTCGATGAAGGGGTGCCGTTCGCGCCCGACCAGCCACACCACCAGGGGGCCGAGGAAGGCCAACGCCACCCAGGCGCCGACGAACGCGGACAGGTGTGCGGCCAGCCCCCAACCACGGACCTCGGAGGTCAGCGCGGCGTGCGGGGGCGGTGGACCGGCGGAGCCGGGAGGGTCGGGGTAGGAGCCGGACACGGTGCATCACCTCGGGAAGGTCGGTGGGCCGCCGGTGCGGCGACGAACTCAGCATGACAGCCCCGGCCCGGTCGGACCATCCGGGGACACCCCGACCTCGGGCGGGGTCCCCGAGGGTGTCCTCGGGGACCCGCGGTCCGGATCAGAGACCGCTGCCCACGCACGGGCTCGTGTTCGCGTAGCCCTCGGCGGTGGGGCCGCTGACCTGGTCGGCGACGACGGTGAGCCCGAGCGGCGCGCCCGCATCCGGTCGCGCGATCGTCCCCGTCCGCACCACGGTCGCGTCCGCGTCACCGCTGTAGGTCACCGTCGGCAGCGCCCCCTCGAAGTCGACGGTGAGACCGTCGACCGCGGCGCGCACGCCGGCCCGGGTCAGGTCCCCGGCCTCGACCGCGGCCTCGAGCAGCGCGCGGAGCGGGTAGGAGGCCATCCACCCGATGGTGAAGTAGTCGTTGGCCGGCACCTCACCGTCGAGCTGGGCGCGCATCGCCTCGTGCGCGTCGGAGACCCCGTCGAACCCCGCCACCGGCGACAGGTGCACCAACCGGTCGGCGAGCGCGTCGGCGACCGGCGAGTCGACCAGCGCCGGGTTCCACACGGGCACGGACGCGAGGAAGCGTCCCTCGAAGCCGGCAGCGACCGCGCCACCGACGATCTCGGCCGCCTCCACAGGGCTCACCCCGAGCACCACGCGGTCCGCCCCGGCCGTGACGACCTGTTGCACCGCGGCGTCCTGCGACCCGATGGCCGAGTTGGGTGCCGTCTCGACGAAGCCGAGGTCGTCGGCACCGTTGGCTGCCGCCCACGCCGCGGCGCCCGCGGCCACGTCCCCGCCGTAGTCGCCGGGGAACCCGACGGCCTGGACCGACCCGACCTCCCCCTCGTACTCGTGCGACCAGTCGAGACCGATCATCGACTCGAGGCAGTACGAGTAGCCCGCCTCGAGCACGAGCCCGTGGTCGACGTCCTCGAACGCCCAGCCCGACCAGAACGTCCCCGGGACCCCGCCCGCCTCGTTGACGCGGGCCCAGAACGCCGCACCGCCGGCGGACGCCTGGACCCCGACGATCTGGAACGGACCGGTCAGGTCGGTCAGCGATCCGAGGTAGATGCACCCGGTGTCGTCGTGGACCGCCTCCGGGCAGGGTTCGTCGCTGACGCCCGCACCCGTGGCCAGGCCACCGTCCTCCCCCTCGGCCACGGCCTGCTCGGTGCCGCGGTGCGCCGACGCAGGTACCGGGTGCGCACACGCCGTCGGGGCGGCCCGGAGGCCGCCCCGACGGGGTGGTGCGAGGTGCGTGTATCGCTCAGCCGGAGCAGCGCGTGCTGTAGTCGTACGCGTCCGCCGTCGGACCGGTGACCCCGGTCTCCACCGTGCTCAGACGCAGCTCCGCGTCGTTGTCCGGCTTGGAGATGACCGCGACGCGGACGTCACCGTCACCGAAGGTGCGGGTCTCGAGCGCGCCTTCGTAGTCGACCACCAGCCCGTCGGTGGCGTCACGCAGCCCCTGACGGGTCAGGTCGCCGTTCTCGACCGCCTGCTCGAGCAGCGCCTTCATCGGGTACGACCAGATCCACCCGAAGGTGAAGCCGTCGTTGACCGGCAGCTCACCGTCGAGGGCCTCCTGCATGGCCTGGTGCGCCTCGGACTCACCGGTGAACGCCTCCCACGGACCGACGTGCGTGAACGCCGCCTCGAGCGCCGGCGCGGCCGGCGAGTCCATGATGGCGGGGTTCCAGGTCGGGACCGAGCCCATGAAGCGGCCCTCGAACCCACCTGCGACCGCGCCGCCGACGATCTCGGCCGCCTCGGCCGGACCGACACCGAGCACCACGACATCGGCGCCGCCGGAGACGACCTGACCGACGGCCGCGTCCTGCGAACCGACCTGCGCGTTCGGACCGGTCTCGACGAAGCCGACGTACTCGGCGTCGTTGGCCTCGGCCCACGCCTGCGTACCGGCCGCGGCGTCGCCGCCGTAGTCACCGGGGTAGCCGACGGCCTGGACCGAGCCGATCTCGCCGTCGTTCTCGTTGGACCAGTCGAGACCGATCTGGGACTCGACGCAGTAGGAGTACCCGGACTCGAGGATCAGGTTGTAGTCCGACTCCTCGAAGCCCCAACCCGACCACCACGACGCCGGGATGGCCACGACGTTGTCGGCGTCCATGTCGGGCAGGATCGCCTCGGTCGGCGGCGTCCCGAGCGTCTGGACGAGCGCGAGGATCTCGGGCTCGATCTCGTTGTAGAGCTGCGACTGGACCTGCGGGTTGTACTCGTTGTCACGCGTGTAGGTGTCGATGTCGATGTCGTAGCCACCGATGCCACCGGCCTCGTTGATGCGCTGGAAGAACGCGCGCTGACCCTCGACGATCTGGGGCCCGAGGGGGGCGAACGGCCCCACGGTCAGGTCCGAGAGGATGCCGAGGTAGATGCACCCGTTGTCCTCGTTGACCGCGCCGCTCTCACACGGCTCGTCGGTGACACCGACGTCGGTCGCGATCTCTGCCTCGCCACCGCCACCGTCGTCGGCAGCACCGCCGTCACCGCCGTCACCACCGTCCCCGTTGTCGCCACCGCACGCGCTCGCCAACAGGGCGATGGCGCACAGCGAAGCGGCGTGTCGCCGCCATCTGGTCTCCCGCATCCTCGACTCTCCTACTGTCCGCGCCCCAAGTCTGAGGCGCCATCTCGTGGGACTTGCTCCCGGTCCGTCCAGCGACGCCGGACGGAGGACTTACCTCTCCTACGACCACCGTAGTAGTCGTGCGCCACCCCGGTGGTCGGTTCCCGCGGCGGCGGTGGTGGACGCGCCCGCTGGATCGGGCACCGCGCGTACGCGTCGACTGAGACGCGTTCTCACCGCCGCCCCGGATCAGTACGAGAACGGCCACGCCTTCCAGTAGTTGCGCACCCGGAGCCACAACCCGAACAGCCCGCGGGGCTCGATCACCAGGAACAGGACGATCAGCGCGCCGAACAGGATGCCCTCGAGCTGGTCGACCGAGATGATCCCACCCTGCGAGCTGCGCGAGATGCCGGGCACGAACTCCGACAGCCACTGCACGAAGCGGGGCAGCAGCTGGATCACCAGCGCCCCGACGATCGAGCCCGAGACCGTCGCGACCCCACCGACGAGGATCATGGCCAGGAAGATCACCGACAGGTTGAGGTTGAAGTTCTCCGGCGTCGGTTGGCCGAAGGTGACCGCGAGCAACCCACCGCAGATGCCGGCGTAGAACGAGCTGACCGTGAACGCCAGCACCTTGGTCCGGGTCAGCGGGACGCCCATGACCTCGGCCGCGATGTCACGGTCGCGGACGGCTGCGAAGGCACGCCCCACCTTCGACCGCGCGAGGTTGCGGGCCCCGATGGCGAAGATCACCAGCATCAGCAGGGCGAACAGGTAGTACAGCTGCGAGCCGGTGAGCTCGATCCCGAACACCGTCTGCCGCGCGTTGAGGTCGAACCCGAACACGACCGGCGGTGCGGCGCGGCGGCCGACGCCGGGCCCACCGGTGAACGAGCGCAGCTCCTTGAACAGGTGCTCGCCGATGAAGACCAGACCCAGGGTCAGGATGGCGAGGTAGAGCCCCCGGACCCGGGCGGCGAGCGGCGCGACGAGGAAGCCGACGAACGCCGACACGAGCCCGGCCGCCGGCAGCCAGACCCACATCTCGAGGTCGAGCCCGCGCAGGGTGCCGCTCGCCGGACCGCCGACGAACGCCGCGGTGAAGGCGCCGAGGCCGACGAAGAAGGCGTGCCCGAGCGAGACCTGCCCGGCGTAGCCGGTCACCAGGTTCAGCCCGAGCGCCCCGATCGCGAAGATGAACGCGGTGGCGAGCAACCCGGTCAGGTCCCGGCTCAGCAGGAACGGCGCGAGGACGGCGATGACGAGCAGCACCCCGACGCTGCCGCGCTTGCCCGGCGTGTTGAGCATCGCCTGGTCGGCCGCGTAGTCGGTGTAGAGCTCGGGGCGACCGCGACGCGCCAGGATGCGTCTCGGGCCGCTGAGCGGGCTGGTGCGCTGCTCGGTCACGACGAACCTCCGGGCGCGTGGGGGACCAGGTGGAGGGGCTCAGACACGCTGCACCTCCGGGGTGCCGAACAGCCCGTAGGGGCGCACCATCAGGACGATGATCATGATGATGTAGGGCAGGATGATGTCCACGTTGGCGCCCACGATCGGCGACAACGTCCCGGCGTAGCTGCGGGTGATCGACTCGGCCACGCCGATGAAGAGGCCCGCGATGAGCGCGCCGCGGATCGAGTCGAGCCCGCCGAGGATGATCACCGGCAGGGCCTTGAGCGCCACGAACGCGGTCGTCGCCTCGACCCCGCCACCGCCGCCGGTCCCCACGAGCATCCCCGCGAGGGCGGCCAGCGCGCCCGACATCGCCCACGACAGCCCGAACATCCGCCCGACGTTGACGCCCTGGGCGAGCGCGACCTCCTGGTCGAGGGAGGTGGCACGCATCGCCAGGCCCACGCGCGAGCGGGCGAGGAACAGGCCCACCACGACGAACGCCGCGAGGGTGATGACGATCTTCCAGGCGTCGGCGACGTAGACGTTGGCACCGAACAGGCTGAACGCATCGTTGCCCCAGGGGTCACCCATGAAGATGGGCTGCCGGATGAGGCGACCCGCGAGCACGAGCAACGCGAAGAACAGACCGACGGTGACCATCGCGGCCGAGAACACCGGCTGGCCCACCATGGGCCGCAGTGCCACCCGTTCGATCGCCGCCCCGACGATCGCCATGACGATCATGGCGGCGAGCACACCGACCCAGAACGGCAGCCCGTAGCCGCGCACGAACAGCGAGGTGAAGTAGGCGCCGAGCACCATCAGCGTGGGCTGGGCGAAGTTGACCACGTCGGTCGCGCGGTAGATGACCACGAACCCCACGCCGAGCAGGGCGTAGACGCTGCCCTGGCCGAGACCGCGGAAGATCGGGAAGATGAGCTCCTCCATCAGGCGGAGACCTCCTCGTGAGCAGCGGCGGGGGC
>CAYSTY010000087.1:0-8317 GCA_964433685.1 uncultured Actinomycetota bacterium
GTGGCGCTCGTCACCGCCAACGGAACTCGCCGGAGGCCTGGGGGCGCTGACCGCGGAGCTGGCGCGCGGCGGTGATGCCGCCGCCCACGGTGATCGCGCCGAGGAAGCCGAGGACGATCAGGCCCACCCGGTCGCGCGGACCTTCGGCGAGCTGGATCTTGCCACCACCTTCGGCTTCGGCCTCGGCCGCTTCCTCGCCGCCCTCGGACACCACGTCCTCGGCAGCCAGCGCCGGCGCCGCCGACAGGGTCAGCCCGAGCACCGTCGCGGCTGCGAGCCGGCCGACGCGTGCCCGCAGCGCGGGAGGGGAGAGGCGGGAGGAGGTCTTCATGGCCGCGGAGCGTAGCTGCCCGCTCCCACCGTTCGTAACCGGTGGAACCCCCTCGAGGTGACCGGGCGACCAGCGGACGGGCGGCGGGCGTGACCGGCCGGGTACCGGTGCGTCGCCGCCCGCGGTCGTGCACCCTGCACCCCTCGGGCCTACGCTGCACCCCACCCGTGCCCCCTTCCCCGGCGAGGCCTGTGAGCTCCGGCATCGGCGACACGCTCCGTGAAGCGCGTGAGTCCCAGGGCCGCACCATCGAGGATGCGGCTCACGCGCTGCGTCTGCGCAGCGACCAGCTCCGCGCCCTCGAGGAGGAGCGCTTCGACGGGTTCGGCGGCGACGTCTACGCCCGCGGCTTCCTCAAGAACTACGCCGTCGAGCTCGGACTCGACCCCCAGCCGCTGCTCGACATCTACCGCCGCGACGTCTCGGCCGACGACCCTCTCGCCGCCGCGCCGCTGGTCGCACCCGGCGCGGGCGCCGGGGTCAAGCCGTCGCGTGGGGCGCCGCCCGGCTGGATCGCGTGGGTGCTGGTCGCGGTGATCGTCCTGGCCGGACTCGGCTTCGTGGGTCAGTTCGTCGGCAGCCGCGCACCCGAACAAGCCTCCTCCGAGCCCACCACGCCGCCCGTCGCGCCCGCCGAGACCGAGCCGGACGACGAGGTCGACACCGACGCGACCGCCGAGGACGACGGGCGGACCGCCGAACCGGAAGCGACCGAGGAGCCGACCGTCGACGGGGTCGAGCTGTTCCTCGCGCTCGAGGCGGCGTCGTGGATGCGCGTCACCGTCGACGGCACCATCGTCTTCGAGCAGGTGGCCGAGGAGGGCCGGACCCTGCCGTTCACGGCCGAGGAGAACGTCATCGTCCGGTTCGGCAACGCCGGCGGGGTGCGCGTCGAGTTCAACGGCGAGGACCTCGGGGCGCCAGGTGGCAACGGTGACGTGGTCGAGGTGGAGTACACGCCCGACGGTCCCTCCGACGCCTGAGCGGTGACCTCCCCCCCGCCGCCGACCCCCGTCGCTGCGCCCCCACCGGGTGCCGCGTCCTCCGGCGCGCGCTCGGTGGCCATCGTCACCCTCGGCTGCGGCCGCAACGAGGTCGACAGCGACCAGCTCGCGGGGCTGTTCCACCGCGAGGGCGTGCCGGTCACCGACGATCCGGCCGCCGCCGACGTGGTCCTCGTCAACACCTGCACGTTCATCGCCCCGGCGAAGCAGGAATCCATCGACACCGTCCTCGAGGCCTGCGACCTCAAGGAGGGCGGGACACGTGCGGTGCTCGTGGTCGGGTGCATGGCGGAGCGCTACCCGCAGGAGCTGGCCGAGGCCATCCCCGAGGCCGACGCCATCGTCGGCTTCGACGGGTACGCGCGGCTGCCCCAGCTGGTGGACGACGTGCTCGCCGGCCGCCCCTACGAGCGGGTCACCACCACCGCGGCGCCGGCCGCCGCCGGCCCCCGACCTGGGCTGCCGGTCCTGTCGATCGCCCCGGCACCCGTGAGCGAGCCGGCGGTCGAGGCGACGGCCGTGCCGGCCCTCGACCCGACGCTGGCGCTCGGCCTCGACGTCTCCGAGCTGCCGCCCGAGGCCGCCCGCCCGACCGCCGACCCGCGGACCGCCCAGGACGACCTCGACCGGGTCCCGGCCACCGGCCCACGCTTCCCGGTCCGCCGCCACGATGGTCGGCCGTGGGCCTACCTCAAGCTCGCGTCCGGTTGCGACCGGCTGTGCACCTTCTGCGCCATCCCGTCCTTCCGCGGCCGGTTCCGTTCGCGCCCGCTCGACGAGCTGGTCGCCGAGGCGTCGTGGCTGGTCGAGCAGGGCGCCCGCGAGCTCGTCCTCGTCAGCGAGAACACCACCTCGTGGGGCAAGGACCTCGACGGGGGACGGGACCGCCAGGCCGCGATGGTCGAGACCCTCGCCGAGGTCGACGGGCTGCAGCGTCTGCGCCTGATGTACCTGCAACCCGCCGAGCTGACCGTCCCCCTCATCGAGGTCATCGCCGGGCACCCGAAGGTCGCCTCCTACTTCGACCTCTCGCTCCAGCACGTGTCGGGTCCGGTGGTCCGGCGCATGGCGCGCAGCGGTGACCACGTCCGCTTCGGCGCGCTGATCGACCGCATCCGCGACCTCGACCCGGCGGCGGTGTTCCGCTCCAACTTCATCCTCGGCTTCCCCGGTGAGACCGAGCACGACGTCACCGTGCTCGAGGACTTCCTCGTCGACCACCGCCTCGACTGGGTCGGCCTGTTCGCCTACAGCCCCGAGGACGGCACCCCGGCCGCGACGATGCCGGACCAGGTCGACCCCGACGAGGCCGCCGAACGCGTGGAGCGTCTCGCCGAGCTCCAGGACCGCCTCGCCGACGACGCCGCACGCGGGTTCGTCGGCCGCCACCTCGAGGTCACCGTCGAGGACCACCTCGTCGACGACGCCGGCGACCTCGAGCTCACCGTCGGCCGGTCCTACCGCGAAGCGCCCGACACCGACGGCGAGGTCCAGCTGGTCACGCCGGGGCCGGCCGGGGAGCTGCTCCCCGTCGATCTGCCCCTCGGGCGGACCGTGACCGCCGAGGTCGTCGACGCGGTCGGTGTGGACCTGGTGGCGTGCGTGAGCACCGGGCGTGGTTGAGCCGGACCGCGACCCCGAACCGCACTGGTTGAACTGGCCGAACGCGCTCACCTTCCTGCGGGCGCTGCTGGTCCCGGTGATCCTGTGGCTGCTCGTGCAGGACACCGAGGGCGACGTGCTGCGCTGGTGGGCGTTCGGCATCTTCGTCTTCGCGGCGTTGACCGACTCGATCGACGGGTGGGTCGCACGCCGGTTCACGGGCGTGACCCGGTGGGGTCAGCTGGCCGACCCCATCGCCGACAAGCTGCTGATCATCGGGTCGCTGTCGTCGCTGGCCTTCATCGGTGAGCTGCCGTGGTGGGCGGTGCAGGTCATCGTCGTCCGCGAGCTCGCGATCACCCTGCTCCGCGTCCAGCTGGTGCGGCGCATGGACCTGGTCATGCCCGCCTCGCCGTGGGGCAAGTTCAAGACCGTCAGCCAGGTCATCGCCGTGGGGGCGTACCTCTGGCCGAGCGTGTCGGGGACACTGCGCGAGCTGCTGCTCAACATCGCCGTCGCGCTGACGGTCTGGTCCGGGATCGACTACGCGTTCCGGGCCGGTCGGCTGGCCCGAGACCGTCGCGTTCGCCCCCCCGGAGGACTCCTGTGAACCTCGAGCACGTCGACGTGGATGGCACCACCCTCCGACCCAGTGGGGTGCCGCTACGTGCGGCCGTGCTGTCGGTCGGATCCGAGCTGCTCCTCGGCGACCTGACGGACTTGAACGCGACCTGGATCTCCCGACGCAGCCGCGAGCTCGGCATCGAGGTGGTCCACCACCTCGCCGTCCGCGACGAGGTCGACGAGTTCGTCGACGCGCTCGGCTACCTCGGGGAACGGGTCCACGTGGTGATCATCGGCGGCGGCCTCGGGCCGACCGCCGACGACGTGACCCGTGAGGCCGTGGCGGCCGCCGCGGGCGTCGAGCTCGAGCAGCGCACCGACCTCGAGGAGCTGCTCGTCGAACGTTTCGCGTCGATGGGGGCGCGGATGCCGGCCCAGAACCTGCGCCAGGCCCGGGTGCCGGTGGGTGCGACCGCGTTCGAACCGGTGGGGACCGCGCCCGGGTTCGCGCTGACCCTGTCGAGCGGGACGCGCGTGTTCGCGGTGCCGGGGGTGCCGTGGGAGCTGCGGTCGATGTGGGACCGCGACATCGCGCCGGAGCTGCTCGCGCTGGCCGGTGCGGGCGCGACCTTGACGCGCATCATCCACGTGGTCGGCAAGGGCGAGTCCGCCGTCGCGGAGCTGGTCGAGCCCGTGGTCGAGGGACGTGACGGTGTGGTCCTGTCGTTCCTGGCCAAGAGCGAGGAGATCCAGGTCCGTCTGACGGTCACCGCCGACGACGCCGACACCGCACGTGCGAACTCCCAGCCCCTCGTCGAGGAGGTGGTGGGCGAGCTCGGGTCGTCGGTCGCCGGGATCGACGAGGAGACGCTCGAGGACGTGCTGGTCCGGCTGCTCGGCGCCACGGGCACGACCGTGGCGACCGCCGAGTCCGCGACCGCCGGCGGCATCAGCGCCCGGGTCGCCCGGGTCCCCGGCGCCTCGCACGGGCTGCTCGGCGGGGTCGCGGTGTACGACACCTCCGCCAAGCACCTCCTCCTCGGCGTCGACCAGGAGCTGCTCGACGAACACGGCCCGGTCAGCGGGCCGGTCACCGACGCCCTGGCGCGTGCCACCCGCGAACGTTTCGGAGCCGACTGGGGGTTGGCCGTCACCGGTGTGGCCGGCCCGGCGTCGCAGAACGGCCTGCCGATCGGGACCTGCTTCTGGGCCCTCACCCACCCCGACGGGCACACCGAGGTCCACAACCGTCGCATCCCCGGTGACCGGCAGCAGGTGATGGCCCGACTCGGCACGGTGGCCCTCGACCTGCTGCGTCGGCGCCTGCTCGAACACACGTGACCGGTTGCGTTCCGCGGACGGCACGATGAGCGTGCAGCGGCCGTGGCGGCTGTTCGTGGCGCTACCGGTCCCGGCCCACGTCCGGGTCCTGGCCGGTGCCGCCGCCGCACCCGTCCGTGACGAGCACCCCGAGCTGACCTGGACACGGCCCGAAGGCTGGCACGTCACCCTCGCCTTCCTCGGGGACGTGGGCACGGACCGGGTCGACGAGGTCGAGGCGGTGGTGGGCCGCGCCGTGGCGCAGGCGGGCGTCGGGCCCATCGGATGCGCGCTCGGTGAGCCGGGGCGGTTCCGAGGTACGGCGATGTGGCTGGAGGTGCTCGACGACCCGGTCGGTGCGATCGGTGACCTCGGCGGTGCGATCCAGACCGCGCTGGCCGACACGCACCTGCCGGTCCACCGCCAGGAGGTCCGCCCCCACCTGACGTTGGCGCGGGCGTCCCGGCGGGGAGCCGCGATCGACGACGAGGTGGTGGCGCAGGTCGCCGGCGTGGACGCGCGCTGGGAGGCGGCCGAGGTCGAGCTCGTGCGCTCCCACGTCGGCGGCGGCCCGGCCCGCTACGAACCGATCGCGACCTGGCCCCTCGCCTGACCGACCGCGGCGTGTCGGGATCAGTCGGGGGCGTGGTCCGGCTGGCCGGTGTCGGTGGCGCCGGACGCCTCGACGGCCCGGGCGGTGGCGTCGTCCGTGGCGACCCCGTCGACGGGCTCGGCCTCCGTGCGGGTCTCACGCGGGACCGGTGGCGGCAGCGGTCCGCCGCTCGCGCGCAGCTCGGCGACCAGCTCCCACACCCGGTCGAAGACGGCGCGGGCCTGCTGGGCGTCGTACAGGGCGCCGTGCGCCTGATCCTTGTCGTGGGGCAGACCGAGCGCGGCACAGGTCTTGGCCAGGCTGCGCGGCATCTCCGGGCCGGGCGCGATGAACGGCAACGCGAGGGTCTCCACGTCGAGCAGGTGGTGGTCCCAGGTCGGTTCGACGCCGAGCTTGCGACAGACGAGGTCGAGGTGGCGCGCGTCGAAGTCCGGGACCGCCCCCACGAGGACGGCGCCCTGGGCGTGGTCGAGGAACTCGGTCAGCCACACCTTGGCGGGGGTCTTGTCCCGCGGGGCGATGCGTTCCTCGTAGTGGGTCAGCTCGAGCGCGTCGTCGTCCGCCCCGTCGGTGGTGTGGGTCGGGTAGTAGCGGCGCTCCTCCTCACGACCGTCCTCGAAGCGGACGATCCAGGCCACCTCGGTCAGCTCGTGCCGGGCGTGGTCGAGGCCGGTCGCCTCGGTGTCGACGAACACGAACCGCGTCCCTCGAGGTTCGGCGGCGGTGTCGGTGCTGGGCGCGGGGACGGGATCGGTGGACACGCAGGCTCCGGGGGCTGGGGTCGTGAGGACGACGCTAGCGAACCCCTCCGACGCCACCTCGACGGTCGTCCCCAGGGCACGGGACAGGTGCGCTGCCGGCGCCGGAACGCGCGGGACGTGCCAGGTGCTCGACCGACGAACACCTGTTCGGTACCGTGCTCGTCCACAGCCGTGGAGCCCACCTCCGCGACCGTGTCCCACCCGCGACGTACGGTGCCTGTCACCTCCCCGCACGCCGGCGGCCCCGCCGCCACCAGCCCTCTCGAGCCAAGGAAGTGCCAGTGGACCGCGACAAGGCCCTCGACCTCGCCCTCGCCAACATCGAGAAGCAGTTCGGCAAGGGCTCGCTGATGAAGCTCGGCGACGAGGCCGCCGTCAACATCGGGGCCATCCCGACCGGCGCCCTCTCGCTCGACCTCGCCCTCGGGATCGGCGGGCTGCCCCGCGGCCGCGTGGTCGAGGTGTACGGCCCGGAGAGCTCGGGGAAGACGACCGTGGCGCTGCACGCGGTGGCCGAGGCGCAGAAGGCCGGCGGGATCGCCGCCTTCATCGACGCCGAACACGCGCTCGACCCCCAGTACGCCCGTGCGCTCGGCGTCGACATCAACGAGCTGCTGGTGTCCCAGCCCGACACCGGTGAGCAGGCGCTCGAGATCGCCTCGATGCTGATCCGCTCGTCCGCGGTCGACCTCATCGTCGTCGACTCGGTCGCGGCCCTGACGCCGAAGGCCGAGATCGAGGGCGACATGGGCGACAGCCACGTCGGCCTCCAGGCCCGCCTGATGTCCCAGGCGCTGCGCAAGATCGCCGGCGACCTGCACCGCTCCGACACCACCTGCGTCTTCATCAACCAGCTGCGCGAGAAGATCGGAGTCATGTTCGGCTCACCGGAGACCACTCCGGGTGGGCGGGCGCTGAAGTTCTACTCGTCGGTGCGCCTCGACGTGCGCCGTATCGAGACGCTCAAGGACGGCACCGATGCGGTCGGCAACCGGGTCCGGGTCAAGGTCGTCAAGAACAAGGTCGCCCCGCCGTTCCGTCAGGCCGAGTTCGACATCATCTACGGCGAGGGCATCTCCAAGCAGGGCTCGCTCATCGACGTCGGGGTCGAGGAGGGCATCATCCGCAAGGCGGGTGCTTGGTACACCTACGACGGCGAGCAGCTCGGCCAGGGCAAGGAGAACGCGCGGACCTTCCTCAAGGAGCACGAGGACGTCGCGCTCGAGATCGAGAAGAAGGTCAAGGAGAAGCTCGGTCTGTCGCCGCTCGCGGCCACCGAGCACGACGACCTCGAGGCGTGAGCCGTGCCACGTGACGCCGAAGCCTGGCTCGCCGAACGTGGGGTCCGGCGCGAGCCGATCCGGCTGACGCCGCGACCCGACGAGGTCGCGGCGGCCGCCGCCGCGACGGACGACGCTCCCGGTCACGACCAGGTCCCGACGGGCGACGCCTCCGCAGCCGCCACGCCACCGAACGCGACGCCCCGACCGGCAGCGACAGATGACGCGGCTGGCCCGCCACCGTCGGCGCGCGAGGTGGCGCAGCTCGCCTCGGCGACGCAGGTCGAGGCCGAGCGGCGCGTCGCCGAGGCCGAGGCGACCCGGCCACCACCGGCGCGCTCGCTGGCCGACGACGTCGCGGAGGGGCTCGCGTTCGTGCGCCGCTCCACCGCGACGGCGCCCCAGTCGGTCGGGCGACTGCGCGCCAAGCTCGCCGACCGCGGCACGCCTCCCGTGGCGATCGACCTGGTCGTCGAACGGGCCCACGCCGAACGGCTGGTCGACGACGCCGCGATGGCGGCCTCGCTCGTCGAGGAACGCCGCGCCAAGGGACACGCACCCAGCCGGCTGCGTCGCGACCTGGTCGCCCGCGGCTTCGACGCGACGACGATCGACCAGGCCCTCGCCTCGGTCGAGGCCGAGGACCAGGAGGCAGCCGCGTTCGCGGTCGCCCGCTCGAAGGCGGAGCGCCTCACCGGCGTCGACGCGGAGACCGCCTACCGCCGCACCGTCGGTTTCGTGGCGCGGCGTGGGTACCCCGAAGGTCTCGCTCGCAAGGTCGCCCGTCAGGCCGTCGACGTCACCCGCGACCCCGAACGCGCCGCCGGCCACTGACGTCCCCC
>CAYSTY010000088.1:0-8298 GCA_964433685.1 uncultured Actinomycetota bacterium
CGCAGCCACGTGGTCAGCTCGTCCAACCGCTCCTCGTCGAGCAGCACGTACGACACCCCGTCGACCAGCGCGATCTCACCCGGCGCCGACCGTCCCTCCAGGTCGCCCTGCAGCGTCGAACGGTGCGCACGGACCAGGCGCTGGATGGTGCCGAGGTCCAGCGAGCTGTCGACCTCGACCGACCGGGCCACCGAGCTCGCGACCTGCACCAGCCGCGGCAGGTCCGAGAACACGCCGAGCTCGCCGAGCTGCTCGTGCATCTCCGACACCAACCGCAGCTGACGTTCCATCCGCCCGAAGTCGTTGTCGAACCCCCGCGCGCGCACGAACGCCAGCGCATCGACGCCGTCGAGGTGCACGCACCCGGCGGGCAGGTCGAGGTGGGCCTTGTCGTCCTGCAGCGGTTCCTCGAAGTACATCTCCACCCCGCCGAGGTCGTCGACGACCTCCACGAAGCCCTCGAAGTCGACGATGACCACGTGGTCGATCGCGATACCGGTCAGCGCGGAGACCGTCTCGACCGCGCAGCTGGCCCCGCCGGGGCCGCCCTCCACCTCGCCGATCTCGAACGCGCCGTTGATCTTGCCGACGGTCCCGTCGCACCGCTCCACGCGGCTGTCGCGGGGGATGCTGAGCACACGGATCTGCTCGGCGTCCGGATCCAGGCGCACGAGCGAGATGACCTCGCTGCGGTCCCCGTCGAACTCACCCGTACCGAACTCGCGACGCTGCTCCTCGGTGAGCCCCTCACGCGAGTCGGACCCGAGGACGAGCACGGTCAACCGCCGCGCCTCCTCCTCCGGCTCCACGGCCTCGGCCGGCTCCGCGTCGGGCGCGCCGGTGCGCTCGGGCAGCTCACCGAGCCCGCTGACGTCGACGCGTTCGATGCTCCGGTCGATCCACCACACCGTGACGAGGGCCGTCACCAGGGCCAGCGCGAGCAGCCCAGCGAGGACACGGCCGAGCCGCCGCCAGGTCGTACCTCCACCGCTGGTCCACGGCGTCCCGGTGCGTGGAGCATCGGTCACGTGCAGGTCGCCTCCGGTCGGGTCGCGTCACCTCGGACCTCCACCTGGGCCTGGCGCGCGTGTGCGGGACACCCTGGCCGAAGACCGCGTCACGGTGGGTGGCCCTTCGGCCCCCGCGTGCGGCCTCCGAGCTACCGCGCCCCGTCGTCCCCCGTCCGACCGACGGGGCCGAGCCGGCACCGCCTCACCGCGTCTCGTGCGTCAGCGGTCCGCGAGGAGACGCTCGATCGCCGCACGGTGGGCATCGAGTGCGGCCCGCAGGTCGCGTTGCCCCGCTGCCGTCGTCAGGTCGCCCCGGGTCCGTTCGGTGATGGCCCGCGCCGCATCGGTCGCGCGCCGCAGCCCACGTGTGAGCCCGTCCGGCGCGTCGATGGTCATCAGGGCCGACAGGATCTCCTGCATCGTGTCGAGGCGGCGCTCGGCCGTCGCGATGTCGCCCTCCCGCACGCGGTCGAGGCACGAGCGCCGCAGCTCGCCCACCGTCTCGGCCAACCCGTGCAGCCACGAGGCGTCGTCGACGCCGACCGCCTCGGGGCCCGGCAACGGCGCCCCGGCGCAGGCGGCCCGGGTGAGCACCGCCTCGGCGACCTCCTTGGCGGCGTCCGCGACGAACCCGGCGTGCAGCACCTCGGGGAACGGCGTGCCGGCATCCACGGCGACACCGAGGTCGATCCGCGCCCGGGCCACCAGGTCGTCGGCGCGTTCGTCCTCCCCGCGGTGGACGGCTCGGATCGCGTTGGCCGCCGACCGGATGGCGTCACGTGACGCGGCGAGCGCGGTCTCACGCGCCTCGTGCCGATCGACGAACCGCGCCCGGACCGGCTCGCTCAGCGCCAGCAGATCCTGACCGTCCGCCGCATCCACAGCGCGGCGACCCCGGTCGTCCGCCGACGGCGGACGGCCGTCGCCGACCACCGTCAGCCGTCCCAGCGGCGCAGACGCACCGAGGACTCACCCACGGCCGCGCCGACGGGTTGCTCTCGTCGGGGAGCGGCATCCGCTTCCAGGCGACGGACCACCGAACGGACCTGGTCCTCCTGCACCTTCCAACGCCGCAGCAGGGCGACGTACACGCCCGTCGCGGCGATCGACACGGCGACCGCGACCCACACGAGGCCGCCGACGACGACCGCGGCGACGAAGCTGACCACCGTGGCTGCCACCAACCGGGTGAACCACATCCGCCGGACGAGGACACGCGGGTCCTCACGCTTGAACGGCAAGGTCTCCTCCACGGGGGCGATGCCGACGTGGTCGACGATACGGCTGGCGTCCCCGGGGACCAGGAGTTGACGACCGCTGGCGCGGTGTGAGGGAGACTTGAGGACGTCCATCGCGCGTTCGAACCCTCCGACGGTCACGTGCGGCGAGCCGGTGCGGGATCGGAGCGCCGATGGGACCAGTAGTGCGGCCCAGAGCAGGACCAGTAGGACCAGCGCGTCGTTCACCCCACCACCTCGGTGTCCCGGTGCACTCGTCACCTTCCGTACAGCCACGGTCCGGATGATGTGGCTGCCGCGTCGCGACGCTAACACCGGTCCCCGGCGCCTCGAAGCACCTGGGACAGCGCGCGGAAGGTAGCGCCACGGGGAACTCGCGCGGGCCGTGTCGCGAACGGGGATCGACGACGTGCGTCCCGGTGCACGGCGGGGACCCGGTGCGCACGCGCCGGCTCACCGCGCGACCACCCGGATCACCGCGGATCAGGGCAGGTCGAGGTCCCCCGAACGGCCCCCCGACTTGCGCCGCAGGCGGACATCGGTGATGCGCACGTCCTTCTGGACCGCTTTCACGAGGTCGTAGAGCGTCAACGCCGCGACCGACACGGCGGTGAGCGACTCCATCTCGATCCCGGTCCGGTCGGCGGCGGACGCCTGTGCGGTGATGGTCACCACGCCCGTGCCGACGTCGACCTCGACGTCGACGTCGACCGCCGTCAGCGCCACCTGGTGGCACAACGGCAGCAGCTCGGGTGTGCGCTTGGCGGCCTGGATGCCCGCGATGCGGACGACGGGGAGCGCGTCCCCCTTCGGCAGGTCCCCGTCGACCAGCCGACGGGCCACGTCGGGACGCAGCAGCACCCGCCCCTCGGCGACGGCGCTGCGATCGGTCACCTGCTTGCCGCCGACGTCGACCATGCGCGCCTGGCCCCGCGCGTCGAGGTGGGTCAGCTCGCCGTCCCCCGCGTCGGTCGTCATCAGTCGACCAGCAGTTGCACGTCGACCTGGGTGCCGGGGGCGACCTCGGTGACGTCCTCGGGGACGATCGCCAGCCCGTCGGCGAGCGCGATCGAGGACACCAGGTGCGAACCCTGGCCCCCGGTCGACGCCGCGGTCCACCGACCCTCGCTGTGGGCCAGGCGGACCCGGAGGAAGGACCGCTTGTCGGGGGGCGAGGTCAGCCGCTCGGTGACCTCGGCACGCACCCGCGGGCGGGCGACGTCGCGCCGCCCCTGCATCGTGCGCAGGGCCGGGCGGACGAAGACCTCGAAGGAGACGAACGCCGACACCGGGTTGCCCGGCAGCCCGACGATCGGCACGTCACGGACGCGGCCGAGGATCTGGGGCATCCCCGGCTGCATCGCCACCTTGGCGGTCTGCACCTCGCCGAGCGCACCGATCACGTCGGGCAGGACGTCGCGGGTCCCGGCCGACGCGCCGCCGGTGCACACCACGAGGTCGGCGTGCCCGAGGTTGGAGTCGAGCGCGTACATCAGCGCCTTGCGGTCGTCGCGCACGATGCCGCCGCTGAACGGGGTGGCACCGGCCTGGCGGACCAGCGCCGCGATCATGGGGCCGTTGCCGTCGCGGATCTGACCGGGCCCGGGTGTGTCGTCGGCGGGCACGAGCTCGTCACCGGTCGACAGGACCACGACGCGAGGTGGCGGGTTGCAGGGCACGCGGGTCTCACCCGCGTTGGCCAGGAGCGCCACGTCCGCCGGGGTGATGCGTCGCCCGGCCGCGACCAGCGGCTGGCCGGGCGCGAGGTCCTCCCCGACCGTCCGGATGTTGGCTCCCGCCGGGTAGGCGCGGTGGAAGGCGACCTCGCGCTCACCCGACGTGGTCTCCACCGGGACCACGGCGTCCGCGCCGGCGGGCAGCGGCGCCCCGGTCATGATCCGCACGCACCGACCCGGGGACACCGCGGGGCCCGCCTCCGCGCCGGCGGTGACCTCGCCGACGGCCTCGAGGGTGACCGGTGCGTCCACGGTGGCGCCGGCGATGTCGGCGGCCACCACCGCGTACCCGTCCATGGCGCTGTTGACGAACGCCGGCAGGGACACGCGGCTGACCACGTCCTCGGCGAGCACCAGGCCGATCGCGTCGAGCAGCCGCAGCTCGATCGGGTCGGTCCGGGGCAGCAGCGCCAGGAGGGCGGCGAGGTGGTCCTCGACGCTGACCATCTCCGAGGCGGTGACCACGTCGTGCCGGCCGCGTCCGACGAAGTCGTTCACGGCTGGCTCGCCAGCCACTCGCGGAGCCAGCCGACGAACTCCGCTCCGAGGTCGTCGCGCTGCGCCGCGAGCTCCACGGTCGCCTTCAGGAAGCCGAGCTTGTCCCCGGTGTCGTGCCTCGGCGCGTCGAGGACGATCCCGACGATGGGCTCGTCCGCGGCCAGGGTCTGCAACGCGTCGGTGAGCTGGATCTCGCCCCCGCGGCCGGGGGCGGTGTCGTGCAGCACCCCGAAGATCGACCCCGGCAGGACGTAGCGGCCGACGACGATGAGGTTGGACGGGGCCTCCTCGACCGGCGGTTTCTCCACCAGCTGCGAGATGCGGTACTCGCCCGGCTCGTCACCCGGCGAGACGTCCGCGACGCCGTAGAGGTGGACCTGGTCCTGCGGGACCTCCATCAGCGCGACGACCGCGACCCCCGTGCGCTCGTGCGCGGCGATCATGCGTTCCAGGAACGGGGTCGCCGGGTCGACGATGTCGTCGCCGAGGCAGACCACGAACGACTCGTCCCCGACGTGGCTCTCGGCCTGCAGGACCGCGTGACCGAGACCGAGCGCCTCGCCCTGGCGGACGCTGTGGATCCTGGCGAGGTCGGCCAGGTCGCGGATGGCGGCGAGGTCCTCGGTCTTGCCCTTCGCCTCGAGCGCCTGCTCGAGGTCGAGGCGGCGGTCGAAGTGGTCCTCGATCGCGCCCTTGCCCGACGCGGTCACGAGCAGCACGTCGTCGAGACCGGCGCGGACGCACTCCTCGACGATGTACTGGATGGCCGGCCGGTCCACGACCGGCAGCAGCTCCTTGGCGACCGCCTTGGTGGCCGGCAGGAACCGGGTCCCGAGTCCGGCGACGGGAAGGACGGCCTTGCTGACCACAGCGCGCTCCAGGGCTCGTCGGGAGGTGCCCGGAGCCTAGTGGTCGCCCGGCCGCGGCCACCGGTCACGGGGCGACCATCGGACGTACGCTCGGGTCCGTGCCCGGGTCCGCTCCGGGCGGGTGGGACGAGGTGGACCGCTACCGCGACGCGCACCCCGCTGCCTCCGGTGACGAGGCAGCCCAGGTCCGCGCCCGCAAGACGGCTCTGCGCCGCGCCACCGGCGCCGCCCGCCGGGGCCTGACCCCCACCGACGCCGCGGTCGCCTCCGCCGCCGCCGAGGAACGGGTGTGGCGCCTGCCGGAGCTGCGACGAGCCCGCACCGTCGCGCTGTACGCGGCGACGGACGACGAGGTCGACCTGACCACCCTGGCCGGGCGGCTGCGGGACCGAGGTGGACGCACCGCCTTCCCCCGGGTGCGGGGGGACCACCTCGAACTGGTGATCACCGCCGTTCCCACATCCACCCTCGACCCGGGGTACCGGGGGATCGCCGAACCGGTCGGGCCCGCGGTCGACCTCGAGGTGGTCGACGCGGTGATCACGCCCGGTGTCGCGTTCGACCCGAACGGCGGCCGGCTCGGACGTGGCGGCGGCCACTACGACCGGCTGCTGGCGGCGCTGCCGGACCGGACGCTGCGCATCGGTGTCGGCTTCGCCTGCCAGCTCGTGCCCACCGTCCCGCGCGAGGCGCACGATCGCGCGCTGGACGTGGTCGTCACCGATCGGGCCACCTACCGCACCCGTGTCCGCGAGGGCCGGTGACCGGCACGCGCCGCACGGTCTTGCGAGGTCGGCACGGGTCGGGCATCCTGGCGCGGTTGGCACTCTCCGCGCCGGAGTGCGAACCCGCGTCCGGCAGCGCGCCGGCGCTGCCCCGAGCCCCCGGGGACGAGCCTGTACCGCTCCCCCGGCCCGATGGAGGTCCGACGTGCCCACCTACGAGTACGCGTGCCGCAGCTGTGGCGAGCACCTCGAGGTCGTCCAGTCCTTCAAGGACGACGCGCTCACCGAGTGCCCGAGCTGCCAGGGCGAGCTGCGCAAGGTCTTCAGCGCCGCCGGCCTCATCTTCAAGGGGTCGGGCTGGCACGTGAAGGACTACGCCAGCAGCTCCTCGAAGACCGCTCCCTCGACCACCGCCGACGGCGGCTCCTCCTCGGACGGCGCGACGACGGGCTCCGGGTCCTCGGACGGCGGTGGCTCGTCGTCGTCCTCGTCTTCGTCCTCGTCCTCGGACGGCGGGACGTCGACCACCTCGACGCCGGCGAAGAGCGCCTGACCTGACGCGCTGACCGGCTGGCTGTCCACAGCTCGGACGCGACCGGATCGGACGGTCGCGCACGCCCGTGCTCGCATGCGGTCATGCGCCGCCCACCTCGCCCCGCTCCCGCCCGCCCCGCTCGACCGGGCCCCCCGTCCCGGTCGGAGGTGGGCGGCGCACCCCTGCGTCTGCCCGCGTGGCTCGACGAGCTCAGCGACCGTTGGTGGGGTCTGACCCCGCGGACACGGACGTCGGGCGTCCTCGTCCTGGTCCTGTTCGCCCTGGTCGCCACCAGCGTCCGCGTCGTCGCGTCGCCCTACGGCCCGCCGCAGCCGGTGCTGGTCGCCTCCGTCGACCTGCCCACCGGCGCCCCGGTGGACGGCGAGGTGGTGCGCAGCGAACGCTGGCCGGCCGAGCTCGTCCCCGACGGCGCCCGCACCGAGGCGACCGGCACCCTCACCGCCCCGCTCCCGGCCGGTGCGGTGCTGACCACGGCGCACGTCACCGAGGCCGGCGTCGGCGGGATGGTCGACGCCGGTGATGCGGCCGTCCCCCTACCGGTCGAGTTGCTCCCCCCGCTCGACCCCGGGGCGGTCGTGCAGGTGATCGCCAGCACCCCGGAGGGCACCGGGATCGTCCTCGCCGATCGCGCCGAGGTGGTGGCCACCGACGGGTCGTCGGCCTGGCTGGCGGTCCCCGAAGCGGCGGCAGCCGACGTCGCTGCCGCCGGACTGCGCGGGACGGTCGCACTGGCGGTCCTGTCCACCACCGCCAGCCGTTCGGACGTCGCCGGGCCCGCGCCTCCCTGATGTGCACCCGGCACCGGGCGCGAGCCGGTCAGGCCGGACGTCGGGTGCGGCCAGCCTCGGCCCGGGCGACCAGCTCGGGGCCGAGCGCGGCGAACCCCGCACGGTGCAGCGGCAACAACCCGAACCAGTAGGCACGACCGGTCAGTCCACGCGGGTGGTAGCGGGTCACGACCTCGAGGGTGCTGCCCGTGTCGCCCTCACCGGGGCGCACCCGCAGCTCGAGCCACATCACCCCGGGCAGCTTCAGATCGGCCCGCAGCCGCAGCAGGTGCGGCGGGTCGTACGCGTCGACGCGCCAGAAGTCGATCCGGTCACCGACCTCGAGCTGCCTGCCGACGGGACGATCACGTCGGTACCCCTGCCCCCCGACGGCACGGTCGAGCAGGCCGCGGGCCCGCAGCATCCAGGTCCGGCTGCCGTACCCGCGCCGACCACCGATGTCGGCGGCGGCCGCGAACAGCTCCTCGGGGGTCGCGGCGCTGGTGGTGCGTCCGACCGCCTCGTACAGCGCCCCACCGGACCAGGGCGGGTCCTCGGGCGCCGGCCGCGCCGCACCCGTGGGTCCTGCGGAAGCAGCCGCGGTGGCCGTCTCACGGTCGAGGTCCTGCACCTGTTCGAGCGCCAGCCGGACCGTCTCACGGAACGGCAGCGGATCGTGGGGCAGCAGCCGCGCGGCCGTGTCGTCGCGCACCACGACCTCGTTGACCAGGCTCTCGACGAGGGGTCGCGCCAGCCCGGGCGGCAGCGGGGTGACCAGGCCGATCCACAGCGACGACAACCCGGGGCTGAGCACCGGGACCGGGACGATCGTTCGGGTCGGCAGGCCGGCGACGTCGGCGTAGACGTCCATCAGTTCGCGGTAGCTGAACACGTCCGGC
>CAYSTY010000089.1:0-8224 GCA_964433685.1 uncultured Actinomycetota bacterium
GAGTCGAGGTACTGCACGCCACGCCACACGAACGAGGCGGCCTGGTCGCGGCGCAGCTGGGTCCGCGGCTTGAAGGTGCGGTCGGTCGAACCCTTGGCGATGCCGACCTCGGCGAGCGCGTTGATCGCGACCGCGTGCACGCTGCCCCCGATGTCGGAGAACGCGGCGCGCTCGGCCTGCGGCGGCTTCAGCCAGCGGTACAGCAGCGCCGCCATCTGGTCACGCACGATGGGCTGGTTCGGGCGGAAGGTCCCGTCGCCGTAGCCCTGGATGAACCCTGCCGCGTACGCCGCCGCGATGCTGCCGGCGTGCACGTTGCCGGTGACGTCCGTGAAGGGGTGGTCCGAGAGCGGAGCGAGCCCAGCTGCGCGTGCCAGGACCGAGGCGAGCTGCCCGCGCGTGAGGGTGCCGGCCGGGTCGAACCTGGCGTCGCTCTTGCCGAGCAGGATCTCCATCTCGGCCAGCTTGGAGATCGCCTCGCCGTGTGGCGAGCGGTCGTGGTCGACGTCGTCGAACGTCGGGGCGGCGGCGGCACCGGCGGTCGACGCGACCAGTGCGCCGGCCGCGAGGACCGCGACCGTCTTGCTCCGTACGCCGGTGCGACCCGAGGCGGGCCGCCGGCGGATGCCACGGCCCGGCGGGCCGTGGCGGCGGGTGGGTTCGTTCACGTGGTGTGCTCCCTGGCTCCAGGCCGACCCATCGCCGGCCGTCGCGGACACTAGACGGCGCTGTCTCGACGTCGAGAGGAACCTCGCTCCGCGCGCTACGGCCGCGCCACGGGCGCACGCGCGGTCTAGGCTCCCCGCTCGTCACGTGCCCGCCGGTACGGGCCGCTCGGGGGGGCGCATCGCCGACCTCGGGAGCCGGAAGTGTCACGCCGTCGCAAGGTCCTGCTCAGCCTGCTGTGTGTGGTCGTGGTGGGGCTCGGCGGGGCGGCGTGGTACCTGCGCCCGATCGCCCCGATCGCGACGGGGTACGCCGCCAAGACGGTGTGCTCGGCCCGGTTCGTCAGCGGTCGCACCGTGGCGGCCGGGCTCGGTGACCTGCCACCCAACCCGCTCGTCCCGCTGCTGCGTACCTCCGCCGACGACTCGGCCGGATCGGTGACCACGAGCCTGCTGGGCCTGTGGCCCTCGACCGCGTACGTCAGCGACGGGCTCGGCTGCACGTTGGCCGACGACGACCCCGACTTCCCCGCCCCGCCGGCGGTGACCGCACCGCCGACCGACCTGCCGTGGCCCCACGGCGACGGGCCGGTCGGAACGACGCCGGGGATCGACGCGGACGCCCTGGACGCCGCCATCGACGCCGCGTTCGCCGAGGACGACCCGGACGGTCGCCGCCGCGACACCCGCGCCGTGGTGGTCGCCCACGACGGGCGGTTGGTCGCCGAACGCTACGCCGACGGCTTCTCGGCGGACACGCCGCTGCTCGGGTGGTCGATGGGCAAGTCGCTGGCGAACGCCGTGATCGGTCGCCTGGTCGCCGCCGAGCAGCTCGACCTCGACGACCGGAACCTGCTGCCCGTGTGGTCCGAGGGCGACGACGAACGCGCCGACATCACCCTCACCCACCTGCTGCAGATGACCAGCGGGCTCGCGTTCGACGAGGTGTACGACCCCGACACCGACGCCACCCGGATGCTGTTCCTCCCGGGCGACACCGCCGCGTACGCCGCCGACCAGCCGCTCGTCGCCGCGCCCGGTTCGCACTGGTCGTACTCGTCGGGGACCTCCAACATCCTGTGCGACGTGGCCCACGACGCGTCGGGGCTCGGGACCGAACTGGCGCACGAGCTGCTGTTCGCCCCGCTCGGCATGGCGTCGGCACGCATCGAGCCCGATGCGACGGGCAACCTCGTGTGCAGTTCGTTCCCCTACGCCACCGCGCGGGACTGGGCCAGGTTCGGGCAGCTGTTCCTGCAGGACGGCGTCTGGGAGGGCGAGCGACTCCTGCCCGACGGGTGGGTCGGGTTCAGCACCACCCCGGTCGCGGTCGCCGACCCGACCACGCCGTACGGCGCGCAGTGGTGGCTGAACACCGGGGTCGATGGTCGGCGCCGCATGCCGGCGGTCCCGGCGGACGCGTACTGGGCGTCGGGCAACGAAGGGCAGCACGTGGTGGTGGTCCCGTCCGCGGACCTCGTCGTCGTCCGGCTCGGCTTCAGCGGCGCGTTCCCCGGCGTCGACTGGGGCCTCGAACCGCTCGTGGCCGGCGTCATCGACGCGGTCGGTGACGAGCGCTGAAGCGACGCGGGTCAGGACGGCAGGAGCTCGACCCCCGGGCGCTCGGTGACCGCGCCGGCGACCCACGCGGCGACGCCGCGGCCCGTGAGCAGCTCGACGGTCGCGTCCGCCACGACCGCCGGTACGACCGCGACCATGCCGACGCCGCAGTTGAAGGTGCGCCACATCTCGTCGGTGGCGACCGGCCCGGTCGCCGCCAGCCATGAGAAGATCGCGGGCCAGCGCCACGTCGCGGTGTCGATGGTCGCGCCGAGGCCGTCGGGCAGGACCCGCGGCAGGTTGCCCGGCAAGCCGCCCCCGGTGACGTGGCACAGGGCGTGGACCGGCACCTGTGCGACGAGGGCGAGCACGTCCTTGGCGTAGATCCGCGTCGGGGTCAGCAGCACCTCGCCGAGCGGTCGGTCGAGACCGTGGGCGGCCGTCAGGTCACGGTCCCCGACGACGTGCCGCACGAGCGAGTAGCCGTTGCTGTGCAGGCCCGACGACGCCATCGCCACGATCGCGTCGCCCGGCTCGACCCGGTGCGGACCCAGGATCGCGTCACGTTCGACCACCCCCACACCGAAGCCGGCGAGGTCGAACTCGTCGGGGCCGAGCAGGCCCGGATGCTCCGCGGTCTCACCACCGACGAGCGCGCACCCGGCCGTCACGCAGCCGTCCGCGATGCCACGCACGAGGTCGGCCACCCGGTCCGGATCGAGCGCACCGACCGAGACGTAGTCGTTGAAGAACAGCGGTTCGGCGCCGGGGACCACGAGGTCGTCGACCACCATCGCCACGAGGTCGATGCCCACCGTGTCGAGGACGCCGAGGCGGCGGGCGAGATCGACCTTGGTGCCGACGCCGTCGGTCCCCGAGACCAGCACCGGTTCGCGGTATCGGGAGGTGTCGAGCGCGAACAGCCCGCCGAACCCGCCGATGGAGCCGAGCACCTCGGGTCGTGACGCCCGCTGCACGACCGTCCTGAGCAGCGCCACGGAACGGTCGGCGGCCTCGAGGTCGACCCCCGCGTCCGCGTACGAGACGGCGTCGTCCGGGACGGGCGGGTGGCTCCCGTCGGCGTCGGGTGGGTGGGGAACGTCGGCGTCGGGTGGGTGGGGCACGTCGGCGTCGGGCACGCGGGACCTCGCGGGAGCGGCGTCGGGAGCAGCGTCGGGAGGGCGCATCCTCGCACGCGCGGAGGGGCACCGCGGTCACGGTGCCCCTCCGGGTGTCGCCGAGGTGGTGTCAGTCGCTGAAGGCGATCGGCGTCCCGTCGGCGACCAGTCGCCAGTCCACCGACGCGAAGTCGGCCGGGTCGACGGTCCCCCGGTCGATGACCCACTCGATGATCAGCTGACGGTTCTCGAGCAGCGAGTCCCACACGATCGGGGCCTCGTCGATGTGCGGTGCACCACCACCACCGTTGGCGCGGTAGTTGTTGGTCACCACGACGAACCGCTGCGCCGGATCGATGGCAGCACCCTCGAACTCGAGGTCCACGACCCGTTCACCCACCGGCTGGGCGATGTCGAGGTCGTAGGTCACACCCGACAGCACGTCGTAGTTGTACGACGGCTTGGTCGTCCGGATGTCACCGCGGGCGTGCGGTCCGGCGTCCTCGACGCCGTCGAAGTACTCGGCCGACCACTCGAGGTAGTCCGCGAGCTCGGCGCCGGTCATCTCGACCGCCACCAGGGTGTTGTCGTAGATGTACATCCCGGCGATGTCGCGGATCGTGACCGGACCCTCCGGCAGGCGCGCGTTCAGGTTGAACGGCGCCGCCAGGCTCAGCACCGGCAGGTCAGCCCGGTCGGTGCCGACGATGTGGTCCTCGACCACCTCCGTCTGCGCGCGGTTGATCAGGTCCAGTGCGGGGACGTCCTCGAGGTTGGCGTGCCGCATCAGCAGCTCCTCGGTCGACTCGCCGACCGGGGTGTTGACGTACTCGACGACGGTCTCGTGCGCCTCGGCGATGGCCTCGATGCCGGTCACCGTCGCCGTCTGTGCCACCTCGGCGGTGCTGCGGGTGTGGGACGCGACGCTGAGCACCTCCCAGCCGTCACCGTCCTCGACCAGCTCCAGGTCGATGACCGACAGGAACCGGCCCCAGGAACCCGGCTGGGTCACCACGACCTCGTCACCGGTGGTGGTGTTCGTGATGCGCTCCTCGGGGACCTCGCGGTGGCTGTGGCCGGAGACGATGGCGTCGATGCCCGGCACCTCCTCGGCGAGCTCGCGCACGAAGTTCTCCGCGTGCGGGATCGCGTCACCGTACGAGCTGCCGCCGTCGATGCCGGCGTGGGCGAGGACGACCACGACGTCGGCGCCCTCCTCGCGCAGCATCGGCACGTAGGTCGCCGCCGTCGCGACACCATCGTCGAAGGTGACCTCACCCTCGACGTGCGAACGGTCCCAGACCGCGCTGCCGGGGGTGGTCAACCCGAGGACCCCGACGTCGACGGACTCGGCGCCGTCCACCTCGACGGTGATCATCGTGTACGGGTCGAGGTACTCGTCGTCGGTGCCGTCCTCACGGACGTTGGCGCCGAGCACCGGGAAGTCGACCTGGTCCTCCACCGCCGCGAGGAAGTCGAGGCCGTAGTTGAACTCGTGGTTGCCCGCGACCATCGCGTCGTAGCCGAGCGCGTTCATCGCCAGCGCCTGCGGGTGCGGGAACTCGTCCTGGCCCGTGATGCGACGCTGGTCCTCGCTGGCGTAGAACGAGCCGAGCGGGTTGCCCTGGAAGGTGTCACCGTTGTCGAGCAGCAGCGTGGTGTCGGCGCCGCGCTCCTCACGGATCTGTTCGATCAGGGTGCCGACCCGCGCCAGACCGACGTTCTGATCGGTGAACGCCCGGTCGCCGTAGTAGTCCCAGTCGAGCACGTGGTTGTGCAGGTCCGAGGTGGCCAGCACGGTCAGGTCGACCGCCCCGGGCTCGTCCTCGAGCCAGGTGAGCGCGCGGTGCAGGAACGACGCAGCGTGGTCACGACGCAGCGACGCGTTCGGGTGGAACGAGCCGTCCCGTGTCCCGAGCGCGACGCCGATACCGGCGAGCGCCTCGATGTCGGCCCGGTGGACCGACCCGTCGACGTCGTCGAACGCGTCGTCCGGCCCGGCGTCCGGCTGGAGCCAGCGGGCGATGACCGCCGCGATCTGGGCCCGCTCGATGGGCTGGTTCGGTCGGAAGGTGCCGTCGGCGTACCCGCGGACGTAACCCGCGTCGTGCGCCGCGGCGATGGCATCCGCGTGCGCGCCGCCGGTGACGTCGCTGAACGGACGCTCCTGTGACGGGGTCAGGCCGGCGGCCCGGACCACCAGCGAGGCCAGCTGGGCGCGCGTGACCGACTGCAGCGGCGCGAACCGTGTCGCGGTGCGGCCGAGGATCACCTCGCGTTCGGCCAACGCTTCGATCGCACCGGCGTGGACCGATCCCGGCGGGACGTCGTCGAACCTCGTGTCAGCGGTCGCGGCGGTGGCCGGTACGACCAGCGTGGTCGCGGCGATCGCGGCGACGAGCCGTGTCCGGCCGCGCCGCCCTCGTGCTCCTGTCATGGAACCCCCTGTCTGTTCCGGTGACCCTGGCGTGCGCCAGGGTCCCGCGAACCTAGGCACGGGGTGGGACACGCCCGTCCGCCGCCCCGGCCGGACGGCCATCAACGCAGCTCGGCCAACGCGGCCACCTCGGGCAACGCGCGCAGTGAGCGCTTGAACTCCGCGAACGGTCGGTACCCGGCGAGGGTCCGGACGGCGTGGAACAGCGCGACGGCCTCGTCCCCGCGTGGCACCTCGGAGATGATCGGCCCGAAGAACGCCGGGCCGTCCGGTGGGTCGATGGCGAGCACCGGCGTGCCGACGTCCTCACCCGCGCGATCCAGTGCGGTGCGGGTGCTGGCCGCGATCGCGGCGTCGTGCCGGGTGTCACCGGCCGCATCCGCGAGGTCCTCCGGCAGGTCGAGCTCGCGCAGCAGGGCCCGGAGGTCGGCGGGCCGCGTCGCCTGGACGCGCGCGACGTCCTCGAACTCGGCTACGCCGGGGACCGGCTGCTCGTGGATGGCGGTCCCGAACGCGGTGTACAGGCGGGCGACCGCCTCGTCCCCGTGCTGCTCGCCGACCGCGACCGCGACGCGCAGCAGCTCGAGACCCCGCTCGTGGGCCGCACCCATCGCCCCGGCCGGGTCCTCGTCGGGGTTGAGCAGCCGCAGCGAGATGGGGCGGTAGGTCACCGCCACCTCGCCCGACACCGTGGCCACCTCCTCGAGCCAACGAGAGGTGACCCAACAGAACGGACACACGGGGTCGAAGAACAGCTCGACGGCGGTCGGTGCGGCGGCGGGGTCGGGTGCGGCGTTCGGTGCGGCGTTCGGTGTGGTGGTGGTCGTGGACACGTGGGGTCTCCGGGAGCGGGCGGACAGCTGGGTGGGGTGGCCACGTGGGCGCGGGGGGTAACCACGTGTGGGTGGGCCGCCAGGTGGTGGCGGGGGCCAGCGCTAGCGTGCCTCGCCCCCGTCGCGCCGCACCGGAGCACCCCGTGCCTGTGGTCATCCGCCCCTACACCGACGACGACCTCGACGCGGCGCACACCCTGTCGATGCGCGCCTTCTCCTCGCGCCCGGGCACCCCGCGCGATCCCGACCGGCCGCTGGTGCCGACCGACCGCCGGTTGGTCGCGGAGCTCGACGGGCGGGTGGTCGGCCACCTCGGCGCGTGGGAGCTCGGCCAGTGGTTCGCTGGTCGACGGGTCCCCGTCGCCGGCATCGCGGGGGTGACGGTCGCACCGGAGGTCCGCGGCCGGGGGGTCGGCTCCGCCCTGGTGCGGGCCGGTCTGGAGGCGGCGGTCGCACGCGGCGAACCGGTCGCGACCCTCTACCCGTTGACGCGCGCGGTCTACCGCGCCCACGGCTTCGAGCTGGCGGGGACGCACCCGGCCGCGACCGTCACCTCCGCCGCGCTCGCGCGGTTGCCCCGTCCCTCCGCGGACGTGCGCGTCCTGCCGGGCGGCCCCGAGGACCTCGAGGAGATGACGGCGCTCGAACGCGAGGTCGCTGCGGCGACGGGCGCCGGCGCGCTCGACCGATCACCGCCGTTCGCCGCACGCGTCCTGCGTCCCGGCGACCACCACCGCGTGGTGCTCGTGCGACGGGAGGACGTCCTCGTCGGGTACGCCGTCTACGAGCACGTCGAACCGGCACCCGGGGACACGACCTCGTTCTTCCGGCTCGACGTCGACGAGCTCGTCGGTCGTGACGCGGACGCGCTGCTGGCCCTCTACCGGACGCTCGGGTCCCACGCGTCGGGCGCCACGTTCGTGCGCCTCCTGGTCGCGCCGGAGGACCCGCTCGACCTCCTGCTGCCCGAGCGCGCCTGGCGCGATCACGAGACCGTGTGGCGCTGGATGAGCCGCCTGGTCGACCCTCCCGCGGCGATCGTCGCTCGGGGGTGGCCGGACCACGTCCGGGTGCGTGTCGAGCTCGACCTCGCCGACCCGGTTTGGCCCGAACGCGGCGGCGCGTGGACCTTGGAGGTCGATGGAGGCGAGGCGGCGCTGAGCCCGGGCGGTCGCGGCACCGTCGCGCTGGATGCCGGCGCGATGGCGTCGTGGTTCACCGGCTACCAGTCGGCCACACGGCTCGCGTCCGTGGGTCGCGTCCGGACCAGCGACCGGTCCGCGCTGCTCGACCTCGACGCGGCGACCGCCGGGCCGACCCCCTGGGCCCGCTCCTTCTTCTGACCCCGGCCGGGCGGGCAGCAGTCGCGGGACGACACCGTGTCGCGCGTGCATCGCGATGTCGCGGGACCTGCGCACGGACGACGACCTGACGCGACGGTGCGAGACTGACGCGACCGCGTCGGCGGCGGGGTCGGCGGGTCGGCGACGCGCCGGGCGGAGCGCTCCGCCTACGGTTCGACGGCCCGGTCACACCGACGCGAGAGGCGGGACGGAACGTGCGACTGTCACCACAGGGTCAGCGGGTGCTCGGCTGCCTCGTCGAGAAGGC
>CAYSTY010000090.1:0-8154 GCA_964433685.1 uncultured Actinomycetota bacterium
CGATGATCAGGTACCCACCCGACGGCAACCAGACCTTGCGGCTGGTGGCCTTGCGCAGCTGGTCGGTGACGTCGAACCCGTCGAACAGGCGCGGCAGCTTCTCACGCCGCACGCGGGCGGCTTCGAGGTCGACCACGGCGGGGACCACGCTCGTGCCGTCCGCCTCGCCCGCGCCCTCGGTGACGGGCGCCTCGGTCGGCTCCGCGTCGTCGCCGTCGGCGACCTCGGGAGCCGTGGCCGCCGGGTCGTCCACGTCAGGGCCGGTGACCTTGGCCTCGTCCGCGGTGGCGGCGTCGGCCGCCGCCTCCTCGACGCTCGGCGCACCGGCGGCCCGGGAGCGGGCGTCGGCGGTGGGCTGGCCGTACAGCTCGACCTTGCCGGTCAGCTCCGGCGCGACCTCGTCGAGGTAGCCGCGGACCTGGTGGTAGAGGTCCTCGTCGTCGACGATGCAGCGCTCGAACTCGGGCCCGAAGTTGTCGCGGATCACCTTGACGACCAGCGGCGGCTCCTCGTACACCGTCGTCATCGCCTTGGCGTCCTTGGCGTTCTGTTCGACCTTGGCCCACTTGGTCAGGAGACGCTCGAGGTCCGCGGTGAGCTGCGCTTCGGACGCGTTCTCGGCCGCGGTGCGCACGATGACCCCGTGCTCGTCGGGCTTGACCTGCTTGACGATGCGCCGGAGCCGGTCGCGTTCCTTGTCGGTGAGCTTGCGCGAGATGCCGAACAGGTCGGAGTTCGGTGCCAGCACGCTGTAGCGGCCGGCCAGCGACAGGTGCATCGTCAGCCGCGGCCCCTTGGAGCCCATCGGGTCCTTGGTGACCTGGACCAGCACCTTCTGACCGGGCTTGAGGACGTTCTCGATGCGCTGGTCGGCGCCCTCCTCGAGGTCGAGCTCGTCGTAGAGGACCTCACCCGCGTACAGGACGCCGTTGCGGCCCTTGCCGATGTCGAGGAACGCCGCCTCCATACCCGGCAGGACGTTCTGGACCCGCGCCATGTAGATGTTGCCGACGAAGGTGACGTCCTTCTTGCGGGTGACGTAGTGCTCGACGACGGTGCGGTCCTCGAGCACCGCGATCTGGGTGCGGTCCTCCCGGTTGCTCACGAGCATCGTGCGTGGCGGACCTTCCAGGATCGCCCGGCGCACCTCCTCGGGGACACCCCCGGGCCGCTGACCGCGTCCACGGCCACCACCGCCACCGTTGCCGCCGGACCGGCCGCTGCGACCCCGGCCCTTGGCGGCCATGCGCGTGCCGCCCTTCGCGATGGCGGCGGCGACCTCCTGATCCTCCTTCGAGGGGGCCTCGCCACCGTCGTCCCCGCTGCGAGCGTCGGCGCCGCCCTTGGAGCCACCGCCCTTCGCGCGGTCGTCCTTGGAACCGCCGTCCTTGGAACCGCCGTCCTTGGAACCGCCGGTCTTCGCACCACCGTTCCTGGCGCCGCCGCTCCTCGCGCCCTTGCTCCTCCCCCCGCCCTCGGCGCCGCTGCGCTGGGAACGCTCGCCCGTCGAGGCGTCGGCGCCGGCCGCGTCGTCACGCCCGGAGGCGTCCGTCTCCTCCGAACCGTCCCGGGAGGTGTCCCCGGACGCCCCGTCGCCGCTGCTGCGCTGGCCGCCGCCCTTGCCACGACCGCGGCCGCGACGGCCCCGACGCCGTCGGCGGGTGCCACCATCGTCGCCGTCGTCGTCACCACCGTCGCCCGGACCGTCGGCCCGGTCGGGGCGACCGACCGCGCGCGAGGCGTCGCGCTCGGCCTCGGGGTCGCGGGCTTCCCCGGTCGGCGTGCGGGCCCCCTCCGCCCCGGACGCGACCGTGGTCATCGCCGCCTCGGTTGCCTCCGGGTCGCTGCCGCGACGGTCGTCGCCGGATGCCTCGCCGTCACGTCCGCCGCTGCCACGGCGGCCACGGCCACCACGCCGGCGGGTGCGGGTCCGGGTGCCGTCGCTGGCACGCTCGCCGTCGCCACCTGCGGCGGTGCGGCGCTGCTCAGGGTCGCGGGGCTCCTCGTCTCGGGAGGGTTGGCCGGTCTCGGTGCGGTCGGTCACAGGAAGCTCGTTCGGTCACGCGGCCTCCGCATCGACGTCGGGAACCAGCGGTACGACCTCACCGGACAGGGCCTCACGGAGGCCACCGTCGACGGGTTCGCCCTGCGCCACGCGCGTGGTCAGCGCGGGCGGGGCCACGTCCGGGTCGCGGCCGGGCCCGGACACGACGTCGGTCGCGAGCGCGGTCTGCAGATCGGTGGGTCGTACGGTCGGGCCGTCGTTGCGGAGCACCGCTCGGAGGACGGTGCGGGCGCCACCGGGGCCGGGGCGCGTCCCCGCAGCGAGCGTCAGCACAGCCGGACGTACGTCGACGATCCGGTCACCGTCGGGACGGTGTCGGATCACCTCGGCGCGTTCGGCGGTGAGCAGCTGGTGGCTGCGGGTGGTGAGCAGGCTGGTCAGCTCGTCGGCATCGACGGGCGGCCAGGCCAGCTCCCAGATGGTGGCCCGGAGCATGCGCGCCAGCTTCGGCGCGCCGTCGGGCACCTCCATGTAGGTCGTGATGTCCATGCCCTCGGGGAGGGCGGTGGACAGGGCCGCGAGGTCCCGTTCGGGGACGATCGGGGCCGCGAAGGTCAGCTCGGCGTACTCACCGGTGGAGGAGACCCCCACCGGCAGCGCGTCCGGGAACGAGACCTTCGCGTGCGGGCTGAACCCCTCCGAGTAGGCGATCGGCAGGTCGGCGCGGCGCAGTGCCCGCTCCCAGACCGAGGACAGGTCGCGCGCCGACACGAAGCGCACGCGGCCCTCCTTGGTCCAACGGATGCGGTAGCGCTGCAACCGTGCCTCCTCGTCGTCGCTGGCGGTCGGTGGGTCCAGGTGTGGCGGGATGCTACGTGTGGATGGGCTCCGGGGTGAACCACGCACCGGGCCGGACGGCGGTCAGCCGCCGACGTACCGCTCGGCGACGCGGGGCAGGTCCGGGGCCCTGCCGAGGTCGCTCGGCACCACCGGCAGGCTCCGTCGGGCACCGCCGAGGTTGAACGAGCTGCCCTCGTAGCCGGTGTCGTGCATCAGCGAGAGGCCGGGGCACACCCCGCAGTCGTAGCACGACGACCAGCGGCAGTCCTCGAGGGCCGTGTCGGACGTGGCGTCCTCCCAGTCCTTCCAGAGCCAGTCCTTGTCGAGCCCCGAGTCGAGGTGGTCCCAGGGCAGCCCCTCGTTCAGCTCGCGTTCGCGGGCGGTGTACCAGTGCAGGTCGACACCGGTCTCCTCGAGGGCACGCAGCCAGATCGACAGCGTGTCGATCTCGTGCCAGCCGTCGAACCGGGCTCCGAGGCGCCACGCGCGCTCGACCGCGGCCGCCACACGACGGTCGCCGCGGGCGAGCAGCCCCTCGATGACGCCCTCCTCGGGGTCGTTGGTCCGCAGCTTCAGGCCGTTGACCTTGCTGATGGCCTGGCGGATCAACGCGAGCTTGCGCTTGATGTCCTCGGTGGTGTCCTGCGGCGCCCACTGGAACGGGGTGTGGGGCTTGGGCACGAACCCACCCACCGAGATCGTGACCTTGTTGGCCCGGCCGTGCTTGCGCGCGACCTCCCACACCTTGATGCCGAGCTCGGCGATGGCGAGGACGTCCTCGTCCTCCTCGGTGGGCAGCCCGACCATGAAGTAGAGCTTGCAGTGGCGCCACCCCTGCGAGAAGGCGATCTCCGCGGTGCGGAGCATGTCCTCCTCGGACACCATCTTGTTGATGACCGCTCGCATCCGTTCGCTGCCGGCCTCGGGCGCGAAGGTCAGCCCCGAGCGCCGCCCGTTGCGGGCGAGCTCGTTGGAGAGGGTGACGTTGAACGCGTCGACCCGGGTGGACGGCAGCGACAGCGAGGTGGTGGTGCCCTCGTACTCGTCGCCGAGCTCACGGGCGATCTGCCCGATGCCGGAGTGGTCGGCGGACGAGAGGCTGAGCAGCCCCACCTCCTCGAAGCCGGTGTCCTTGACGCCCTCCTCGACCATCTTGTGCACGGTCTCGGGGAGACGTTCGCGCACCGGACGCGTGATCATGCCGGCCTGGCAGAAGCGGCAACCGCGGGTGCAGCCGCGGAAGATCTCCACGCTGAAGCGTTCGTGGACGGTCTCGGTCAGCGGGACGATCTGCTTGACCGGGTACTGCCACTGTTCGAGGTCCTGCACGGTGCGCTTCGGCACGATCGGCGGGACGCCCGGCTCGACCGCGACGGTGCGCAACAGGCGACCGTCATCGGCGTAACGCGCCTCGTAGAAGGCGGGGATGTACACGCCCTCCACGTCGGCGAGTCGCCGCAGCAGTTCCCTTCGAGCTGCGCTGGGCGTGCTCGGCTTCGCCTCCGCGCCACCAGCGACGTGGTCGTCGGCGGGCGCGGTCCCGGCGGCGACGTCGGCCTTCCACCGGCGCACGACCGCGTCGATCTCGAGGGTGACCTCCTCACCGTCGCCGGCGACGACCGCGTCGACGAACGGTGCGAGCGGCTCGGGGTTGAACGCCGCGTGACCGCCGACGAGGACGACCGGGTCCTCGGTCGTGCGGTCGGCGCTGCGGATCGGGACGCCACCGAGGTCGAGCAGGTTCAGCAGGTTGGTGTGACCGAGCTCGTGCGGGAGGCTGACGGCGAACACGTCGAAGGCCCACAACGGCCGGTGGTGTTCGAGCGAGAAGGTCGCGATGCCCCGCTCACGCAGCTTCTGTTCGAGGTCGATCCACGGCGCGTAAGCGCGCTCGGCGAGCGCCGTGGGGCGGCCGTTGAGGACCTCGTAGAGGATCTGGATGCCCTGGTTGGGCTGACCGACCTCGTAGGTGTCCGGGTAGCACAGCAGCCACCGGGTGTCGGCGTCGCCCCAGTCGGTGCGGACCTGGTTGTGCTCGACACCGACGTACTGCGCGGGCTTGCTCACCTCGGGCAGCAGCGGCTCGAGCGCGTCCCACACCGACGGCGGCGAGGTGGCCGCCCGTCCCGGCGCGCGGTAGGCGGCACGCTGCCCGTAGGGCGGGATCGGTGGTGCGGCGATGGTCGGCGCGGTGCCGAGCACGGCGAGGCTCCTCGGGGTGGGGAACGTGGGACGCACCGGGCGTCCCGGGGAGGCGAGCGGCGCGGGTCCGCGCAGGCGCGCGGTGGCGCGGCGCTCGGCGGCCGAGGGTAGCGGTCAGCCGAGGTCACGGGTCCTGAGGAGCCGCTCCGTCACCGGCCGCCGCGGCCTTCGCGCTCGTCGCGCTCATCGCGCTCATCGCGTTCGCGCTGGCTCCGCTCCACCTCGCGACGCAGATCCTCGCCGTAGCGCTCGAGCTCGTCGCGGGTGCGCTCGCGTTCCTCGGCGGCGCGGCGACGGCGGTCGAGGACCTCACGCCGGGGTCCGTCCTCGTCGTGGTCCGCCTGGGGGGCACGGTGGACCGGCGAGGGGACGTCGAAGACCGAGTCCCGGTCGGCCAGGCGACGGCGGGGCCGGTCGTTCGCAGGTACGACCTCGTCGGCCGCGGGGACGTCCGCCGCGGGAGCGGTCGGCGAGGGCGCGAGCTCCGGTGCCGGCGGGGTCGACGGACCCGGAGGTAGCGAGCCGAGGACGCCGGCGCGGGCCAGGTTCCGGGTGTGGAAGCTGGTGGTCCCGCGCGCGCCGTCCCACGACAGGGAGATGTGGACGTGGTCGGTGTGCGGGCTCGGCCCGCGGTAGGGGCGCCAACCCTCGGCTGCGCGCGACGCGGACCACATCTGGCCGTCCCAGATGACGTACATGACCCCGAGGCGACGGGCGAGCGCGTGCTGGTTGCCGTCGGCGTCGGTCGCGAACAGTTGGGTGAAGAACCGGTCGACGGCCTGGCGCTCGAGCGGCTGGTGGACGTCGGCGCCCCAGTCGAAGGCCCTGCCCTCCTTGTGCTCGGAGCGACCACCGATGTGGCAGGCACGGGAGATGCCGAGGTTGCGGGTGACCGGGTGGGCGCCCAGCAGCGTGTCGCGCAGCACGACCGTGCCCGGCTCGGCGTCGGGGGCGCAGGTGGTCTGGGGCTGGTGTGACGCGTAGCCCTCGATCGGGCCGAGGCCGGCCAACCAGGCCGAGGAGTCGACGGTGGCGGTGGGTGCGGTCGGGGACGGTGTGGTCGACATCGGCTGCGCGTCGATCGCGTCCGCGTCGGCGTCCGGTACCTCGCCGTGCACCCCGTCGGCATCGAGGTTCGGGGGGCCGTGGTCGTGCGACTCCTCCACGTACGGGGTGGGGGTGACCTCCCAGCCCTCGTCGGTCCGGACGGCATCGAAGCCCATGAACGCCCAGGTCGAGGTGCCGCAGACCACGACACCGTTCACGGTGGTGGTCGCCGGGTCCGGTGCGGGCCCGATCGGGGCGAGGTGGGCGCCGTGGGTGTAGCCGTCGGGAGCGTCCCAGGAGACGGCGAGGTCCTCGGTGGCGCAGACCTGGTCGTCCTCGTCGGCGGGGACGGCGCGCAACTCGTCGGCCACCGCGACGGCGACGGCCTCGAGCTCGCCGAGCCCGGCTGGCGTGGAGGTGTCGAGGGCGGTCACGGACGTGTCCACCGCGGCGGTCGCGGCGGTCGCGGACGGGCCGTCGTCGGGACCGCCGGAGGCCAGCTGAGGGGCGGCTGCTGCGATCAGGACGGCAGCCAGGACGGCAGCGCTCACCGCGGACCGGAAGCGCGCGGGGACGGGGCCGGAGCCGGGCATGGACGCGGGCCTTCGAGATCGGAGCGGTGCGGGTCAGGTCGGACGCCCCGGTCGCGCATGAAGCGCTGCCGGCGCGTCGCGCGCCGGGCGGACGACCTCGCCGGGACGGAGGGCGATCAGGCGCTGCTCGATCCGGTCGACCGTCTCGGGTCGAGCGAGGAGGTAGCCCTGGATGAGTTCGCAACGCAGTTCCGTCGCGACGTCCAGCTGCGCCTCGGTCTCCACACCTTCCAGGACGATCTGGACCCCGAGCTCGTGGCACAGGGACGCGATGCCGTGGACCAGCACCCGGGCTCGTTCGCTGCGTTCCATCTCGCGGACGAAGCTGCGGTCGACCTTGAGCAGGTCGAACGGGAAGCGGTGCACGTAGGACAGGGACGAGTACCCGGTACCGAAGTCGTCGATGGCGATCCGCACGCCGGCATCGCGCAGACACGCGAGCCGCGCCGAGGTGCCTTCGATGTCGCGGGCGAGGGCGCCTTCGGTGACCTCCAGGCAGAGCTTGCGCGGCTCGAGGCCGGTGTCCTGGAGGACGCCGAGGACGCGGTCGACGAGGTCCGGTTCGACCAGTTCGGCGGCGGAGAGGTTCACCGACACGACGGGCGCGTGACCGCCGTGCCGCCGAGCATCCTCCTGCCACCGCGCCGCCTGTTCGCAGGCGCTGCGCAGGACCAGGTCTCCGATCTGGTGGATGCGCCCGGTGCGTTCGGCGGTGGGCAGGAAGGACGCGGGGCCGCGTTCACCGTCGGGGTGGTCCCAGCGGACGAGCGCTTCGGCGCCGACGAGGTGGCCGCGGTGGATGCTGAAGACGGGCTGGTAACGCAACGACAGTTGCCCCGCCGCGATGGCCGCAGCCAGCTCACGGTCGTCACGTGCCAGGGCCGCGTCGTCCCGGACCGAGTCCAGCGCGTAGGCGAACAGCCAGGCGACCAACTGCCCGACGAGCACGAAGAACACGGTGCGGGTGAGCCACTCCGACGACGACTGGGCCGTGGCGGTCGCGACCTCCTGCGCCGTCAGCGGTCCCGCCAGCACCCCGGCGACCCCTGCGGTGACCAGCGACCCGCGTGACCCGAACCGCACCGCCGCGAGCACGACCGGGATGTAGTAACCGTGCGGCACGGCGATAGCGGCGCCGCCGGCGAGGTGGATGACCAGCCACGCGCCGGCGACCAGGACACCGATGGTCGCGACGGCGAGCGTTCGGCCAGCATCCACCACGTGCATCAGCGTCCGCGCAGCTGCGCCCGCCGGCAGCACGCCGTCGCGAAGGCGCAGTCGCGCCCAGCGGTGGTCGTCGAGGCGCTCACGGCCGTGCATCGGACCTCCCGGGACCGAGTGCATCAGCCAGTCCACCTGACCACGTCGGCCGCAACGCGCTCCACTCAACGGTGAGTGTGCGCGGACCGGTACGACGGAGGGCCCCGGTCGTAGCGACCGGGGCCCTCGTCATCGGTGGGACCTCGC
>CAYSTY010000091.1:0-8100 GCA_964433685.1 uncultured Actinomycetota bacterium
CGGATCGTCCGACCGAGGATCGTCCCCGGGCGGAGACGATCGAGCGACTGGCTGTACATCACGCTCCCATGGGAGAGGAGGGCACTCCCGGACCCGGTCGGTCACGGTGTCGCTGGCATAAGCGTTCACCCCGGGTGACCGACGTCCGCGCACGGCGTAGAGTCGATCACGGCCGCCGGGACGGCTGCGGTCGATCGGAGCCACCGTGAGCCTGACCACCCCACCACGACCCGCGCCCGATCCGGAACGGATCGACGCGGAGCTCGAGCGCTACCGCCGAGAGTTGACCGGGTACTGCTACCGGATGCTCGGCGGGTCGTTCGAGGCGGAGGACGCCGTCCAGGAGACCCTCGTGCGGGCCTGGCGTGCCGCCGACCGGTTCGAGGGCCGTTCGACGCTGCGGACCTGGCTGTACCGGATCGCGACCAACGTCTGCCTCGATCAGCTCGACAGCCGCCAACGGCGGGCGCGACCGATCGACCTCGGTCCGGCGAGCGTCGCACCGACCCACCCCGGGCCGACGCTGCCGGAGGCGACCTGGATCGAACCGGTACCCGACGGACGCGTCCTGCCCGACGATGCCGACCCGGCCGAGGTCGCCGTCGCACGTGACTCGATCCGCCTCGCGTTCGTCGCCGCGCTCCAGCACCTGCCGCCGCGCCAGCGGGCGGTGCTGCTGCTGCGCGAGGTCCTGCGGTGGCGGGCCGCCGAGGTCGCCGAACTGCTCGACACCACGGTCGCGTCGGTCAACAGTGCGCTCCAGCGCGCTCGGGCGACCCTCGCCGAGCACGAGGTGCTCGAGAGCGACCCGCACGAACCGCTCGACACCGCGCAGCAGGAGCTGCTGCGGCGCTACGTCGACGCGTTCGAGCGCTACGACCTCGACGCGCTCACGGCCCTGCTGCACGAGGACGCGACCCAGTCCATGCCCCCGTTCGCGCTGTGGCTGCGCGGCCGCGACGAGGTCGTCGCGTGGATGGCCGGGCCCGGCGCGGAGTGCCGCGGCTCGCGGATGCTGCCGACGGTCGCGAACGGTTCGCCGGCCTTCGGGCAGTACCGACCGAGCGGACCCGACGGGAAGCACGAGCCGTGGGCGCTGCAGGTGCTCGAGGTCGTCGACGGCCGCATCGTCGCCCAGCAGTCGTTCCTGGACACCGCCCGGTACTTCCCGCTCTTCGGGCTCCCGCTCGAGCTGCCGACGTGACGAGCCCGTCCGGCGCGACGCCGGCTCTGGTCACACCGCTCACCCCCGACCGGGACGTCCACGAGGACGACGTCACCGCCCTGGTACGACGCGTCGTGGCGGACGGTGCCTCAGGGGTGCTCGTGGCCGGCTCGACCGGCGAGGGAGCCCTGCTCGGATCCGGGGGGCGCGCCCAGCTCACACGGTGCGCACGGGCCGCCGTCGATGCGGTGGCGGGCGATGCCGCACCGGTGACGCTGCTCGCCGGGGCCAGCGGCCAGACCGTGGCGGACCTCGAGCGGGACGTCGCCGGTCTGGCCGAGGCGGGAGCGGACCTCGTGCTGGTCCTCGCGCCCAGCACCTACCCCCTGACCGCCGGCGAGCTCACCGACCTGCACCTCGAGGTCGCCGATCGGGCGGAGGTGCCGACGCTCGTCTACCACCTGCCGCAGTACACGGGCTCGTCGCTGACCCCGGACCGGATCGTCGACCTGGCCAGCCACCCCCGCATCGTCGGGATGAAGGACTCCTCGCCCGACGCCGACCGGCGCGCCGCGTTCATCGCCGCCGCTGCCGGCGCGAGGGGTGACCTCGCGGTCCTCACGGGGCACGCGCCCACCCTGCGGGCGGCGCTCGAGACCGGCGCGGCGGGGTCCATCACGGCGATCGCGAACGTCCGGGTCCGGGCGGTGCTGGCGCTGCACGAGGCGGTCGCCGCGGGGGAAGGTGCGGTCGCGGCCGACACCCAGGCGGAGCTCGTGCGCGTGACCGAGGCGCTGGGCCGGGTCGGCAGCTCGCTGCCGGCCACGCTCAAGGCGGCCCTGCAGCTCGAGGGGTCCATCACCGAGCGTTGGTGCCGACCGCCGCTGCGATCGGTCCCCGGCGGCCGCCTCGACCGGGTGCGGACGGCCATGCTCCCCTGAGGTGCGGCGACGGGAGGTACGGGCCGAGGGCGGGATGATCCGGGTCCGGACCCTCACCGCTGGGTGGCCCGTCGGTAGGCGTCGCCGCGCGAGGGGGTGGTGCGCTCCCAACCGGCGGTGCGCGTGGGTGCGTCCCCGAGCTCGATGGCGGCCCGCCAGCGGTAGGTCGTCGGCCAGCGACGGAAGGTCGGGATCACGCGCGTCACGACGCGCATCAGCGGCGGCAGACCGGCCGGTGGCTGCCAGCGTTCGGTGACGTCCAGCCCCACCTCGACCCGGTCCCCCGGTCGACGCAGCGCGTGGTAGGTCCCACCCGTGATGTGGACGTCGTCGATCGCGACCTGCCAGGTCCCGGTGCGCAGGTGGCCCACCGGCAGCGTCGCGAGGTCCGGGACCGGCGGGGTGAACACCAGCTCGGCCGCGCCCCCCTCGCCGCGGTCGACGACGGCGACGATACGTCGCCCGTCGTCGTCGAGCTCGACGTCGCAGGCGCCGCTCCCCGCCGTGGCGACCGGGCCGTCGCCGTCCCGGCAGACGGTCGTCACCGTCAGCGGCGCGCCGTACTTGATGAGGTGGCGGCGGTGCAGCACCCGGCCGGGGAGACGTCCCACGGCCACGTCCTCGCCGTCGATGCGCACCACCGGTGCCGGGGGCACCACTCGCAGGAGGTCGAAGCCGTGGACGTAGACGAGCGGGAGGGACGTCGGCCGTTCGATGCCGTCCCCGAACGGGGCGAGCAGGACCCCACGTCGGCCCGTACCGGCGCGACGATCGTCCACCCGGACCTCGACGAGACGGCCGTCGACGTCGGTGAAGCGGACGTCGGCGAGAGCCCCGTGGGCGTCGACCTCCAGGCGCGCGCGGTCGAAGTCGGTCTCCACCCAGACGCCGGTCCCACCGCCGAGTACGTACGCGGCCCGGTCGACCTCGAGGCCGGACGCCACGTAGTAGTCCACACGTCGGTCGTCACGACGGCTGAGGAAGACCAGCAGCCCGACACCGTGCGTGACGTCGTCGAACCACTGCAGCTCGAACCCGTCGTACACGGGGTGCTCGGGCAGCTCCGCGTTGAGGAACGCGGCGATCCGCTCGACCCGGATGTCGAAGGGACACAGCACGGGTGCCGCCGTCGGTGCGCGGTCGTCCTCCGACGCCGCCGGGATGCCGTCCACGACCTCGACCACGCGCACACCTCGTCTCGGGCGGCGCACCGCACGCGCCGCGGGACCTCCCCGAGTACACCCCGCCGAGGTGGAACGGGACAGGGGCACACGACAGCGACGCCCAGGGCCGGAGGTCACCGCACCCGTGCGGCGGGCGCTACCGCCAGAGGGTGATGTGGACGCTCGGACGGAACCGGTGCAGCTCCGTGCCGCTCCCGGCGAGCATCGCCTGGGTCGCGCGGGGCGTGGTCACGAACCGCAGCAGCTCGGCCGCCGCCGGGTTCGTCCGGTCGCCGGCCAGCGCTCGGGCCTCCCAGGTGGCGTCCACCCACGACGTCGCCGCCGACAGCTTCACGAGCTGTCCCGCCTCGAGCTCGCGACGCACGGCGAACCCGAGCGCGAGCGCCACGCCCCCGCCCCGGCGCGCCTCCTCCAGCGCAGCCGCGTGGCTCTGGTAGATGCGCTGGCGCTCCTCGGGGACGGCGAGCTTGTCGAGGACGTACCGGGTGACACCCGCGACCTGCGCCGCCGAGGGTCCGAGGAACCAGTCCTGCGCCGCGAGCTCACCGGCGCTGGCCGGCCGGCTCGCCAGCGGGTGGCCCGGGGCCGCGACGATCATCACCTGGTAGCGCAGGAACGGGGTGGTCGTCACCGCCGGTGCCGGCCCCCCCACGGGCGGGCCGATCGTGACGTCCACCGCCTGCGACGCCAGCAAGGTCCCGAAGCGCTCCGCGGGGTGGACGCTCAGCTCGACCTCGAGGTCCGCGGCGCGGGAGGCGAACAGCTCGATCAACCCGGGTGCCGCGTACTCGGCGAACAACGCGCTGCTGGCGATGCGCAGGCTGCGCCGTCCCTGCGCGGCCGCCGACACCTCCTGACGGGTGCGGTCCTGCAGCCCGAGCATCTCGACCGCGCGTGACGCGAGGCGGAGCCCTCCCGGCGTGAACGCGAGGCCCGCCCCGGTGCGCCGGAACAGCTGGTCCCCGAGCTCCCGCCGCAGGGCCACCACGTGCGCGGACACCGCCGCGTCGGTGACCTCCAGGCTGCGTGCCGCCGCCCCCACCGAACCGGTCCGGACGACGGCGACGTACGCGCGGAGCTGGGTGGGCGTCATGCCCGCATCCTGCCCGGCCGGCCGGACCGCCACAAGAGCGTTCCGGGACCACTTCAAGGGTTGTCTTGACCGGCGCTTGACCGGACGTCGGCCCGGTGCGTGTATGGCCCCCGCGCCGCATCGGCAGGCCGGACGTCCGTCACCTCGGGAGGGTGGGGGCAGCGCCGGCGACCCAGGGAGAGGGTGGGCTGTGCAGGTTCCCGCACCGTTCGAGTACGCACGCGCCACGAGCGTCGACCACGCGCTGGAGCTGCTGACGCAGCTCGGTGACGAGGCCAGGATCGTCGCCGGAGGTCACAGCCTCCTGCCGATGATGAAGCTGCGCCTCGCGACGCCCGAGTACCTCATCGACATCAACGACCTCGTCGGCGAACTGTCGTACCTGCGGGAGGACGGCGACGAGGTCCGCATCGGTGCGATGACCCGGCACCGCGAGCTGCTCGAGTCCGAGCTGCTCGCCGACCGCTTCCCGATCTTCCGGGACGCCGAACGGGTCATCGCCGACCCGGTCGTCCGCAACCGGGGGACGCTCGGTGGGTCGCTGTGCCAGGCCGACCCCTCCGAGGACCTGTCGGCCGTGTGCACCACGCTCGACGCCAGCTGCGTCATCCGAGGTCCGCGCGGCGAGCGGGTCGTGACGATGGCCGACTTCCACCGCGGCCCCTACGAGACGGCCGTCGCGGACGACGAGATGCTCCTCGAGGTCCGTATCCCGGTCCGGCCCGGCGCCGGTTCGGCCTACGAGAAGGTCGAGCGCCGCGCGGGTGACTGGGCGGTCGTCTCGGCCGGCGCCGCCGTCTGGGTCGAGGACGGGACCATCCGCGAGGGCCGGGTCGGCCTCGCGGCGGTCGGCCCCAACACCACCGGCATCGGCGAGGTCGCGGACGCGCTGCGCGGGGCCACACCGTCCGAGGACCTCTACGCCGAGGTCGGCGCCATCGCGGCCCGGACCTGCCGCCCCCAGACCGACCAGCGCGGGACCGAGGCCTACAAGCGCCACCTCGCCGACGAGCTGACGCGGCGCGCGCTGCGCCGGGCCGTCGCCCGCGCCGTCGGTGACCGCCAGGCGGCACCCGTCCCGAGCTGAACCACCCGTCCCGAACTGAACCACCCGTCGCGCACCACCGTCCGGAACCGAGGAGGCCCGCGGATGCAGGTCACGATGACCATCAACGGCGACCAGGCCAGCCACGAGATCGAACCACGGCTGCTGCTCGTCCACTACCTGCGTGACGTGGTCGGCCTGACCGGCACGCACTGGGGTTGCGACACCAGCAACTGCGGCACGTGCGTGGTGTGGATGGACGGTGAACCGGTCAAGTCGTGCACCGTCCTGGCGGCGATGGCCGACGGGCGCGAGGTCCGCACGGTGGAGGGCCTCGAACAGGACGGGCAACTCGATCCCGTCCAGGAGGGGTTCGCCGAGTGCCACGGCCTGCAGTGCGGGTTCTGCACGCCGGGGATGATGATGACCGCGCGAGCCCTCATCGACCGCAGCCCGAACCCCTCCGAGGGCGAGATCCGCGAGGCCATCTCGGGCCAGATCTGTCGCTGCACCGGCTACTCGACCATCGTGCGCTCGATCCAGTGGGCGGCAGAACGCGAGCGCATCGGCGCCATCGAGGACGCGCCCGCCACCGACGACGCGCCGGCCACCGTGCCCGCGGGAGGTGCCTGATGTCCACCACCGACACCCCCGACGTCATCGGTGACGCGCCGGAGACCGACGGGTCCGACTACGGCGCCATCACCACCGACCCGCCGGAGCGGCCCATCGGGTACGGGTCCCTGCGGCGCAAGGAGGACGCGCGCTTCATCCGCGGGATGGGGCAGTACGTCGACGACGTCCAGCTCAAGGGCATGCTCCACCTCGCCATCCTGCGTTCGCCGATGGCGCACGCCCGCATCGTGAACATCGACACCTCGGCGGCCGAGGCCCACCCCAAGGTCAAGCTGGTGGTGACCGGCGCGATGCTCGCCGAGCACGGCCTCGCGTGGATGCCGACGCTGTCCAACGACGTGCAGGCGGTGCTGGCCACCGACAAGGTCCGTTTCGCCCACCAGGAGGTCGCCTTCGTCGTCGCCGAGGACCGTTACGCGGCGCGTGACGCCCTCGAGCTCATCGACGTGGACTACGAACCGCTGCCACCGGTCGTCGACGTGCGGACGGCGCTGTCCCCGGACGCGGCGGTGATCCGCGACGACCTCGAGGGCAAGACCGACAACCACTGCTTCGACTGGGAGACCGGCGACGCCGAAGCCACCGATGCGGTGTTCGCCGACGCCGACGTGGTGGTCAGCGAGGAGATCGTCTACCCCCGCTCCCACCCCGCGCCGATGGAGACCTGCGGCTGCGTCGCCGACCTCGAACGGGTGTCGGGCAAGCTCACCCTGTGGTCGACGACCCAGGCGCCCCACGCCCACCGGACCGTCTACGCCCTGGTCGCCGGGATCCCGGAGCACAAGATCCGCGTCATCTCGCCCGACATCGGCGGTGGCTTCGGCAACAAGGTCCCGATCTACCCGGGGTACGTGTGCGCGATCGTCGCGTCGCTGCTGCTCGGCAAGCCGGTCAAGTGGATGGAGGACCGCACCGAGAACCTGGTCTCGACCGGCTTCGCCCGGGACTACGTGATGCGGGCCGACATCGCCGCGACCCGTGACGGCCGCATCCAGGCCATCCGGACCAACGTCCTCGCCGACCACGGCGCGTTCAACGGCGTGGCCGCACCGGTCAAGTACCCGGCCGGGTTCTTCGGGGTGTTCACCGGCAGCTACGACCTCGAGGCGGCCCACGCCAAGATGACGGCGGTCTACACCAACAAGGCCCCCGGCGGCGTGGCCTACGCGTGCTCGTTCCGCATCACCGAGGCGGTCTACCTCGTCGAACGCATCGTCGACGTGCTCGCCGACGAGCTCGGCATGGATCCGGTCGAGCTGCGCATCAAGAACTTCATCCAGCCCGAGCAGTTCCCGTACGACTCGAAGACCGGCTGGACCTACGACTCGGGCGACTACGAACCGACGATGCGCAAGGCCCTCGAGCTCGCCGGCTACGACGAGCTGCGCCGCGAACAGGCCGAGAAGCGCGAACGTGGCGAGCTGATGGGCATCGGTGTGTCGTTCTTCACCGAGGCCGTCGGCGCCGGTCCCCGCAAGGACATGGACATCCTCGGCCTCGGCATGGCCGACGGCTGCGAGCTGCGCGTCCACCCGACGGGCAAGGCGGTCGTCCGCCTGTCGGTGCAGACCCAGGGCCAGGGCCACGAGACCACCTTCGCGCAGATCGTCGCCGAGGAGCTCGGGATCCCGCCCGAGGACATCGACGTCGTGCACGGTGACACCGACAACACCCCGTTCGGGCTCGGCACCTACGGCAGCCGTTCCACCCCGGTGTCCGGAGCCGCCGCCGCGCTCGTGGCCCGCAAGGTCCGCGACAAGGCGCAGCTGATCGCCTCCGGGATGCTCGAGGTGTCGGTCGCCGACCTCGAGTGGGAGAAGGGCCGGTTCGTGGTCAAGGGCGATCCGGGCAGCGCGGTCACCATCCAGGACATCGCCATGAAGGCGCACGGCGCCGGCGACCTGCCCGAGGGGATCGAGGGCGGTCTCGAGGCACAGATCTGTTACAACCCCGAGAACCTCACCTACCCCTTCGGTGCCTACATCTGCGTGGTCGACGTGGACCCCGGCACGGGGCACGTGAAGGTGGGCCGGTTC
>CAYSTY010000092.1:0-8082 GCA_964433685.1 uncultured Actinomycetota bacterium
GGTCCGGGTTCGCCCCGCGCGCCCTGCTCGCCCTGTGGTCCGGGCTCGCCCTGCGGCCCGGCGGGACCGGGCTCCCCGGCGCTCGCCGCGAGCGCGACGATGTCGTCGAGCGAGCTGCCCTCGAGGGTGGCCGCGTCCACGACCCCGGCCTCGGCGAGGCGCTGGAGGAACGTGGCCATCTGGGCGCGCGTCACCGGGTCGGTGGGGCAGTACTCGGAACCGTCCCGGACGCAGCCCTCGGTGACGCCGCTGTCGGCCACCCAGCCGATGCCCTCCGCGTGGGTGTGACCGGCGGGTACATCGGCGAACCGTCCCGTCGCGGCCACGGCTGCGGGGACGGCGACGGCCGCGGTCACGATGCTGGCGGTCGCTGCCGCCACGATCGTGCGGGGCAGGCGGCGGCGTCGGGGTGGGGTCGGGGTGGTGGCGGTCACGGACGTTGCTCGCTCGGTCGATGGCCACGCACGGTGCGTGGTCCGGGACGTACCGTGCGGGTCGGCCTGCGGGTGCCCTGAGGGTGGGCTGTGGAACGCCCTAGGATGTGCGCGAGGGGAGGGGAGCTCGCGTGTTCGAAGCGACCGGTACGAGGTACCGACCGCCGGCGCCGATGGCCGGAGTGGTCGACCACCCGCGCCTGCCGTCGCTGACGCGTCGGGGGGCCAACCGGCCGCTGGTGACGATCACGGCGGCCCCCGGGTGGGGCAAGACGGTCCTGGCGATGCAGTGGGCGGAACGCACGGGCGCGTCGTGGTGCACCCTCCTCGACTCGGATCGGGATCCGGTGGCGCTCGCGACCACGTTGGTGGCGGCGCACCCCGGCTCGCCACCGTTCGAACCGACCTCGCGCGATCCCGCCGAGCTCGCGGTGCAGGTGGTACGGGCGTGGGCCGTCACGGGGCCGGCGCGGATCGTCCTCGACGACGCGCAGGTCCTGCTCCGCAGCCCCGGGCTGCAGCTGTTGGCACGTGTCTGCGCGGCGGCGGTCCCCGGCTCGCAGCTGGTGGTCGTCTCGCACGACGACCTCGGCCTGGTGGGACCGCGGGACCGCGCCAGCGGGACCGCGCTCGAGCTGGACGCGACCCACCTCGACCTCGGTACCGACCGGGTGGCCCAGCTGCTCGCGGAGGAGTTGACCGCGGACGGTCCGCTCGCCGCCCGCCTCGTGGATGCCACCGGCGGGTGGCCGGCCGGCATCCGGCTGCTGCTCGAGGCGTTGCACGACCTGGCGGCGGACGAACGATCCGCGCGGCTCGGCGCGCTCACCGGGTCCGACGGCCCGGTGGGTGCCTACGTCACCACCGTCCTCCTGCCCGCGATCGGCGAGGCGACCTCGAGGCTGCTGGTCCAGCTCGCCCTCGCCGGACCGGTGGGCATCGACCGGTTGGCCGCGCTCCTCGGCGCGACACCACCAGCGGCGGACACGGCGCGCAAGCAGCTGCTCGCGCGAGGCCTCGTGCGGCTCGACCCCGCCGACCCGGCCGTGCGCCGCATCGAGGTGGCGCCCACGGTCCGTCGGGTGCTGATCGACCGCGTCCTGCAGAACCGGGGCGACCGGGTGCAGCTGGTCGACGAGGTGGTGGGCGGGCTGCTCGGCGACGGTGCGCTCGGCCGCGGTCTGGAGGTCTTGACGGTCGCCGACCGGCCCGACGCGGCCGCCGACCTGCTCGAGCAGCACGGCGACGCGCTGATCCGTGCCGGGGAGCTGCGCACGGTCGCCGAGGCCGCCGCGGCGCTGCCCGAGGACCGTCGCAGCACGCGCGTGGCACGGCTGCACGGGCAGGCGCTCGCCTTCCGCGGCGAGTGGGCGGCAGCGCTGCGCTGCCTGGGCGCCGTCGCCGAGGAGGAGGACGACGGGCCGCTCGAGACCGGGTTGGCGTTGGGGCTCGGCATCGTCCACCACCTGCGTGGGGACCTCGACGCAGCCATCGCCACCTACGCGCGGGGTCCGGCGTCGGACCGTGACGATCCGGGTCACGCCGCGCTGGTCGCGTGGCGTTCGACCGCGCACTGGTTGCGAGGTGAGGTCGATGAGGCCCGTCGCTACGCGGACCAGGCCATGGCCGAGGCGGCCGCCACCGGTGACGACGCCGCGCTGGCCTACGCGCACACGGCGGCGGCGATGGTGGCGGCGTCCGACGGGGACCACCGCGCCAACGTGGTCCACTACGACCACGCCCTCGCGGCCGCGCGACGCGCCGGCGACGAGCTGCAGCAGTCGCGCATCCTGACCAACCGGGGGTCGCTCCACCTCGAGAACGGCGAGTACGAGGACGCGCTGCGCGAGACCGACCGGGCCCTCGACCTCGCCGAACGCCAGGGCTTCGCGATGATCGTCGGTGTGGCCCGCTGCAACCGGGCGGAGATCCTGCTGCGGACCGGTCGCCTGGACGAGGCGATCGTGGATGCGGAGGCGGCCCGCGACGAGTTCGCGCGCATCGGATCACGCAACGAGAGCTACGCCCACCACCTGCTCGGGGACGCGCGCCGCGAGCAGGGCGACCTCGTGCTCGCGCGGCTCGCCTACGAGCGGGCGCTGCGGCTCGCGGAGCCGTCCGGCGACCGTCAGGGGCAGGTCCCGGCGCTGGTGGGGCTCTCGCGCACGCTGGTGGGCACCGACCCGGACGCCGCGGGCCGCGCCGCCGAGCGGGCGCTCGAGCTCGACGAGGGGATGTACACGATCGAGGCGCACATGGCCGCCGCCTGGGTCGCGCTCGCCCGTGGTGACCGCGACGAGGCCCGCCGCGTCGCGGACGGTGCCGCGGCCGAGGCGGAACGGCGCGAGAACCGGGCCGGGACCGCCGCGGCGCTCACCCTCCTCGCCGTGCTCGACGACGATCCCATCCCGGGGCTGACCGAGGCTGCCCGAGCGTGGTGGCAGGTCGGGGCCCGGCTGTCGGCGACGCGGGCCGAGCTCGGCATCGCCCGGCGTTCGACCAGCGCCACGGCCCGGGCCGAGGCGCTCGCGCTCGAACGCCGGCTGCACGACTGGGGCTGCTCCCCGGACGGGGGCGCGTTCGCCCACCGGGCCGTCGCGGCGTCCGCGCTGCGGGTGCGGCCCCAGGTCCGCGTGCTCGGCGCCTTCGTCGTGGAACGCGACGGCCGTCCCGTCCCACGCGCCGAGTGGGGGTCGAAGAAGGCGCGGGACCTGCTCAAGATCCTGGCGGTCCGGGGCGGTCGGAGCATCGCCCGCGAGGAGCTGGCGGAGCTGCTGTGGCCGGGGGAGGCCTACGAGACCGTCGCCAACCGGCTGTCGGTGGCGCTCAGCGTCGTGCGTGGGGTGCTGGCGGCCGATGGGGGGTCGCGGGACGGCAACCTGGCCCTCGTCACCGACGACCGGTCGGTCGCCCTCGACCTCGATCAGGTGGACGTCGACGTGGAGCGGTTCCGCCGGCTGGCCGAGGACGGGCTGAAGGCGGCACGCACGCCCGCGCGCGAGGGAGCGATCGAGCGGTTGCTGGCCGCCGAGGAGGCCTACGGGGGTGACCTGCTCGAGGACGACCGCGACGAGCTGTGGTTGGTCGACCGGCGCGAGGAGCTGCGCTCGCTCTACGTCTCGGTGGCACGCACGTGCGCGCGGCTCGTCGGACCGGAGGATCCCGACCGCGCGATGCGGCTGCTGCTGCGGATCTTGGACCGCGACGCGTACGACGAACCGGCCCACCTCGGCGTCTGCCGGGCGCTGCTGCTCAGCGGTCGCCACGGCGAGGCACGACGGCGCCACCGCCTGTACGCCTCGCGGATGGACGAGCTCGGCCTGCCCGCCGTCCCGCTGCACGACCTGCACGAACCCGTCGCCGCGAGCGGCCGTCGCTCCTGATCAGGGTGCGTCCGTGCGCCGGGCGTCCTCCTGCTCGCGCTCGCTCGGCTGCGGCGCATCGGCGACGAGCCAGGACCGCGGTCCGGGGCCGAGCGCGGCCGCGGCGCGACGTGCGTAGCGCGATGCGCCCGGCGTGCCCTGGCGCTCCGCCGACCGAGCTGCGGCGAGGTAGGCCTCGGCCGCGTACATCCGCGCACCGACGCGTAGCAGGGTGTCGCCGGCGGCCGACATCGCCACCGGGTCGTCGGCGGCCCGAGCTTCCGCATCGGCCAGCAGCAGGGCGACCAGACCGCCGTCGATCCGGTCGCAGACCACCTTCAACGCCCGCACGGCGGCGTCCCCTCCGCCGAAACGTACGGCGTCGTGGTACGCGAACGCGGCCCAGACGCGGTGCTGGCTGTCGCGCCCCACCGCGCCCGCCCGCATGGCACGGTCGACGGCCGCGGTCAGGTCACCCGTCGCGGCGAGCACCGTCGCCTCCGCCCGGCCGAGGTTGACCGCCGTCCGGTCCGGGGGGTGCGGCTCGGCCTCGCGGAGGCGGGCGATCTGGTGCTCGGCCGCCTCCGTCCGCCCGAGCAGCGCCTCGGCGGCGGCGAGCTGGCACCGCGCCAGGGGGGCGGTGCGCAGCAGGTCGGCGCGTTCGAGCGCCGCCACGGCGTCGGTCCCGAGCCGCACGACCTCGGGCAGGTCGCCGCGCAGCAGGGCGGCGTGGGCCGCCATCGTCAACCACGTCCCCGCCATCGGGCTCGCGGCGTCCAGCACCCGCTGGAGCTGGTCGTCGATGTGGGCGGCGGCGGGGCCGAACGACCCGGTGTAGAGCTCGAGGTAGGCGGTGGTCAGGGCCAGTTGCTCACCGGCCAGCGGCAGGTGGTCGCGCACCGGGACCTCGGCGAGCAACCGTTCCGCCAGCGCGATGCGGTCCCGGGTGCCGTCGAGGCGCCCCGCCAGGGTCCGGGCGAGGGTGACCACCACCTCCACGGTCGTCCGCGACCGGGGGTCCTCGACCGTGTCGGCCAACCCCTCACCGGCGGCGACCGCGCGGTCCACCTCGCCGATGAGCATCGCCGCCAACGCCGCCACGGCACGGACCTCGACCCGCCACGGGGTGGCGTCGAGCGCGGACAGGCTGCGTTCCGCGGCCTCGAGGGCGAGGTCCGGCCGACCGAGACCGAACAGCAGGTTCCGGGCGCGGGCGAACGCGGCGCGGGAGCGCAGCGCGTCGTCGGTCAGGACGGGTTCCAGCGCGGCCAGGCGTTCCTCGGCAGCGGCGGCGCCGTCCGGCTGGGCGGCGGCGGCCAGCGCGAGCAGGAGCTGCGCCTCCGCACCGGCGCCGGCGTCCTCGGCGCGGCCGGCCAGTTGTGCGGCGAGGTCGTGGTCGAGGCGAGCGGATGCGGCCCGGGCCCCGTCCAGCAGCAGCTCCGGGTCGGCGACGTCGGCATCCAGCGCCCAGACGGCGGCGCGCAGCGCCCCGTCGGGGTGGTCACGTCCGATCCGCTCGAGCAGGTCCGCCGACGCCGCCGCCCGCGCCGCCGGGTCGAGTCGGTCGGCGACGACCTCGGCGATCAGGGGGTGGGCGGGCCCGACCGCCCCCTCCCGGGTCGCGGTCAGCCCGGCGCCCTCGAGCACCGCGTAGGTGCTCGCCGGTGCGAGGCGGGGGGTGAGCGCGAGCGGGAGCGGCTCGGCCTGCACGAGCTGGCGCAACAACCGCGTGGCGTCATCGGGCAGGTGCGCGACCCGACGGGCGATCAGGTCACCCAGCGCGACCGGTGCGTCGAGCGCGCCGTCGAGGTCGAGCGTCCCGTCGGCCCGCTCGATGAGGCGCCCCCGGTGGAGCGCGTCGAGGACGAGCTCGCGGGCGAACATCGGGTTGCCCTCCGCCAGCCGTCGGATGTCCCCGCTCGCGGTCACGGCCACCGGGGCATCGGCCACCGACCCGACCAGCGCGTCGATGGCGTCGTCGGACAACGGTTCGAGCACCAGCTGCTCGCCCCCGGCGACCAGCTGTTCGACGTGATCGGGCAGCGGTTCACCGTCGCGGACGGTCATCACCACCGTGACCTGCCCGTCGTCGGCGAGGTCGGCGACGACCGCGCTCGTGCCGGCGTCGAGGTGGTGGGCGTCGTCGACCACCAGGAGCGCGGGACCGGTGCCGGTCGGCCGCTCCTGGCGGAGCTCGGCGGTGATGGTCGCGAGGTGGTCGCCGGCGTCGCTGCCGGCGGTCAGCGGCGTCAGTGGCCGCTGGGCCCGGACCCGGACCCACCGCGCCGGGGTCGCGCCCACCGCCTCGGCCACGAGCCGGGTCTTGCCGATCCCCACCGGACCGCGGACCACGAGCCCTCGGGACTGGCCGGCGTCCAGTCGCAGGCGCAGGAGTTCGAGCTCACGTCGGCGGCCCACCAGCGTGGTCTCGTGCGTGGTCACCCTCACCCCTGTCGTCACGACGGCCCCCGAACGGGGAGCTTGCCGTCACGCTCCGCATCCGTCAGTACGCGATGCGCGAGGTGCCCCGCCCCGGGGGCCCCATCCGCCGATCCGCGCGCCCAGCGCAGACTCGACCTTGCCCTGCGCACGTTCAGAGCAGGTCGCGGACCGCCTTGCGGTCGATCTTCAGCACGGGGGTGAGGGGCAGGGCGTCGATGACGCGCACGTCCCGCGGGTAGCCCTTCGGGCCGATGCGTTCGCGGGCCCAGGCCCGCACGGCGTCGAGGTCCAGCGCGCCGGCCTCCGGCGCGGCCTGCACGAACGCGACCACCTCCTCACCGACCTCGTCATCGGGCCGGCCGACGACCGCCGCGGCCGCGATGTCGGGGTGCTCGGCGAGCGCCTCCTCGACGTCACGGGGGTAGACGTTGAAGCCGTTGCGGATCACCAGGTCCTTGAGCCGGTCGAGGATGGTCAGGAACCCGTCCTCGTCGACCGCTCCGAGGTCACCGGTACGCACCCATCCGTCAGCGGTGAAGGTCCGGTCCTGCCCGCTCTGACCGTGGTAGCCGCGGGCGCACGCCGCCGAGCGGAGCTCCACCTCGCCGGGCATCCCGGTGGCGACCTCCCGCCCGTCCGCGTCGACGATGCGCAGCTCGGTGCCCGGCAGCGGCGTCCCGACCGTGCCGACCTTGCGGTGTCCGAGCCGGTTGGAGGTCGCGGCGGCGGCGGTCTCGGTCAGCCCGTAGCCCTCGCAGACCGTGACCGACGGCACCCGCTCCTCGAAGGCGTGCAGGACCGCGGGGGGCAGCGGCGCCGAGCCGCAGACGATGCGCCGGAGGGACGACAGGTCGTAGTTCGCCAGCGGCAGGGTCAGCAGCACCCGCAGCATCGTCGGGACGACGGTCGCCTGCTCGAGCCGGTGCTCGGCGACCAACTCACAGAACCCGACCGGGTCGAACCAGCGCTGGAGCACGGCGAGGCCGGGTTCGGGGTCGTGGAACCCGGTGACGGTCACCAGGAGCCCGAAGGAGTGCGCGAGCGGCAGGGGGACCAGCGTGCGGCTCAGGCGCTGGTCGGCGGTCGACTCGTACGCCGCGCGGCCGGCGTGCCACAGGTTCGCGTGGCTGAGGGCCACGCCCTTGGCGCGGCCGGTGGTGCCGCCGGTGTAGAGCAGGGCCGCGAGGTCGTCGTCGGCGCGGTCGACGATCGCCGCCGGGTCCGCGGCGGCGAGCTCGTCGAGCGGCACGGTGTCGGGTGCGTCGCCGTCGACCACCACCTGCAGGTCGAGGCCCGCCGCGGCCTGCAGCACGTTCGCGAGGAACTCCGGGGAGGTGATGACGGCCCGTGCGCCGCTGTCGACGAGCACGTGCCGCAGCTCGGCCGGGGGTAGCAGGAACAGCACCGGGGTGGCGACGAGGCCGACGCGCCAGCACGCCTGGTAGATGACCCCGACGTCCGGGGTCGTGGCCATGACCACGGCGACCGGGTCACCCGGCCGCAGTCCCAGCGCCGCGAGCCCGCCCGCCACGCGCGTGACGCGCTCGAACAGCTCGCCGCTGGTCAGCCAGCGACCTTCGAAGCGGACCGAGCGGTGGCCCGGGTCGCGGCGCTCGGCGGCGGCCTCCCCGAGCACGCCGAGGTGGGTCGATGAGGTCGTCACGTGCCGCTCCCGCTGTCGACGCTGTCCCGGCGTCCCCGGCCGTCGGCTCCCACGCCGCACCGGCCCCGTCGGTCGGCCTCCCAGCCCGGACCCCGGTACGCGGGCGAACGCTACCGTCGTCCGACGGTCGAGGAGCGGTGTGCGTGGGACGCGTCAACGTCGACGAGGTGGTGCTGGCGGC
>CAYSTY010000093.1:0-7997 GCA_964433685.1 uncultured Actinomycetota bacterium
ACCACCATGTGGTTCTTGGCACCGCCGAGCGCCTGGACCCGTTTGGCGGCGGCGGTCGCGGTCGTGAACACGTGCCGGGCGATCGGGGTCGAACCGACGAAGGAGACCGCCGCGACGCCGGGGTGGGCGAGCAACGCGTCGACCGTCTCGCGGTCACCGTTGACGACGTTGAACACGCCGTCCGGCAGGCCCGCCTCGGCCCACAGCTCGGCCAGCCGCAGCCCCACCGACGGGTCGCGTTCGGAGGGTTTGAGGATGAAGGCGTTCCCGCACGCGATCGCGATCGGGAACATCCACATCGGGACCATCGCCGGGAAGTTGAACGGCGTGATGCCGGCGACGACCCCGAGGGGCTGACGCAGCGAGTAGCTGTCGACGTCGCGCGAGACGTTCTCGCTGAAGTCCCCCTTGAGCAGGTGTGGCACCCCGCAGGCGAACTCCACCACCTCGGTGCCGCGACGGACCTCACCGAGCGCGTCGCTGAGCACCTTGCCGTGCTCGGCCACGATCAGCGCCGCGAGCTCCCGTTCGTGACGGACGACCAGCTCCCGGAAGGCGAACAGCACCGCGGTGCGCTGCGCCAGGGAACTGCGTCGCCAGGTCGCGAACGCCGCGCCCGCCACCTCGACGGCGCGATCGACCGTCGCCGCGTCGGCGAACGCCACCCGCCGCGCCACCTGCCCGGTCGCCGGGTCGAACACCGCCCCGGTCCGACCGTCGGCGAGCGGGTCGGCCCCCACCCGCTCGCCGCCGATCGCGTGCCCGAGCAGCGTCACCTCAGCCCTGTGCACGGGTGAACAGATCGGTGTAGAGCGTCTCGGTCTCGCCGGTGTTCTCCAGGAAGTGCAGGTCGTCGAGCACGTCCTCCTCGGGGTAGATCGCCGGGTCCTCGAGCACCTCGGCGTCGATGAACTCCGTGGCGGCCGCGTTGGGTGAGGCGTAGAAGGTCCAGTTGGTCAGCTGGGCCCCGTTCTCCGCATCGAGGATGAAGTCGATGAAGGTGTGCGCCGTGCAGGGGTGGGCCGCGTCGGCGAGGATCGCCATGTTGTCGGTCCAGATCGTCGCGCCCTCCTCGGGGATGAGGTAGGCGTACCGGTCGGGATCGTCCGCGCCGTAGAAGGTGTCGAGGAAGTTGCCGCTGTAGCCCTGGCCGACGACCGTCTCGCCGTTCAGCAGCAGCTCGCTGTACTGGTCGGAGGTGAAGGTCGTGACCCAGTCGGCCTGCGTGATCAGCTCGGCCGCCTCCTCGAGCTGCGCCTCGTCGGTGGTGTTGGGGTCGTGGCCGAGGTAGTACAGGGCCGCGCCCATCGTCTCGCGCGGATCGTCGAGCATGGAGATGCTCAGGTCCCCGGCCATCTCCGGGTCGAACAGCCAGCCCCACGTGGGCGCGGGGTCCGGTCCGACCGCCTCGAGGTCGACCCCGATACCGGTCGTGCCCCACTGGTAGGGACGCGAGTACGCCAGGTCCGGGTCGTAGGGCGGAGCGGCGAAGGTCTCGTCGACGTTGCCGGAGTTGGGGATCGCGTCCGCGTCGAGCGGGAGCAGCAGCCCCTCGTCGATCATGATCTCGACCATGTAGTCGGACGGGATGATCACGTCGTAGTCGGCGCCGCCGGCCCGGATCTGGGCGAGCAGCGCCTCGTTGGACGTGAAGGTGTCCTCGGAGGCGTTGATGCCGTGTTCCTCGCCGAACGCGGTGAGCAGGTCCGGGTCCATGTACTCCGACCAGTTGTAGAGCAGCAGGTCGCCGTCGATCTCACCTGCCTCGCAGCCGGCGGCAGCGACCGGCTCGGCACCGCCGTCACCGGCACCGCCGTCGTCGGTCGCGCCGTCGGCGGCAGCACCACCGCCGTCCGCGCCGTCACCTCCGACCTCGCGGTTGCACCCGGTCAACGCCACGGTGCCCACGAGCACGGCGGCCATCCATCGCAGCCTCATCGTCCTGCTCCCTCCGGTCGTACGGATCTGTCGGGTCGTCGTGCGGTCTGCCGCGCTCGCGGGGTGGTCACCCGGCGCCCTCCCGCCGGCGGGACACCGCCAACGAGAGCAGCACCAGGAGGATCGATCCCCCGAGCATCAACACCGAGACGGCGTTGATCAGCGGTGTGACGCCCCGTCGGAGGGCGCCGAAGACGTACACCGGCAACGTGGTGGACCCGGCCCCGCTGACGAACTCGGAGATGACGACGTCGTCGAGGGACAGGGTCAACGCCAGGAGCGCGCCACCGGCGACGCCGGGCGCGATCAGCGGCAGGGTCACGTGGCGGAACGCCCGCCACCGCGTGGCGTACAGGTCCGCGGCCGCTTCCTCGAGCGCGCCGTCGAGTCCCGACAGCCGCGCGCGCACCACGAGGGCCACGAAGGAGATGTTGAACGCGACGTGCGCCAACGTGATGGTCCCGATCCCGCGGCTGAGCTGCACCCCGGTCGCCAGGAAGATCACGTCGAACGCCTGCACGAAGAAGAGCAGCAACATCACCGCCATGGTGATGTCGGGGATGATGACCGGCAGGTACAGCAGCCCGTCGAAGGCGCGCTGCCCGCGGTAGCGGAACCGCTCCATCGACAGCGCCGCGGCGGTACCGAGGACGGTGGAGATCGCGGTCGACACCAGCGCGACCACGACCGAGGTCCGCAGCGCGTCCATGACCCGGGCGTTGGCGAGCATCTCGCCGTACCAGCGGGTCGAGGCACCACCCCAGACCCCGACGCGCTGGTTGTCGTTGAACGAGTAGATCACCAGCACGATGATGGGCAGGTAGAGGAAGGCGAAGACCAGCCAGGCGTTCCCGGCCAGGATGCGGTCGACGGACCGCTTCGGCCGTGCCAGCGAGTCCTCGGCGACGGTCCGTTCCGCGGCCCCGGGGGCGTCGAGCACGCTCACAGGCTGCGACCTCCCGTGCGGAAGTAGGTCGTGGCCGCGACCATCATCACCAGCAGGATCGCGACCGAGAGCGCCGAACCGAACGGCCAGTCGCTGGCGGTGCCGATGAACTGGCGGGCGATGTAGGTGCCGAGCATCGTCGAACCCCGGCCTCCGAGGATCTCGGGCGTGACGTAGGCACCGAACGAGGGGATGAACACCAGGATCGAGCCGGCGATGACCCCGGGACGGGTCAGGGGCCAGGTGACCTTCCAGAACGCCTGCCAGCCGCTGGCGTACAGGTCACGGGCCGCCTCGACCAGCGAGTGGTCGAGCCGTTCGATGGACGCGTACAGCGGCAGGATCATGAACGGCAGGTAGCCGTAGACCAGGCCGATCATGACCGCCCACGGGGTGAACAGCAGCTGGGCGCCGTCGAACCCGATGGCGTGCAACAGCCGGGTGAACGGCCCGTCGCTGGAGAGCAGGAACCGCCACGCGTACGTGCGCACGAGCAGGTTGGACCAGAACGGGATCATCACCAGCACGAGCAGCAACGCGCGCGTGCGTCCCGACCGGGTCGCCAGGAAGTAGGCGAAGGGGTACGACACGAGCAGGCACAGGACCGTGGTCAACGCCGCGATCCACAGCGACCGCCACGCGATGGTCAGGACCAGGTCGTCGGCGAGGCGTCCGTACGAGTCGAGGTTCCAGCCGCCGAGCACGGTGGCGCCACGGGTCGAACGCGACGCGAACGAGTAGACCAGGACGATGACCAGGGGCAGCGCGAAGAACAGCACCAGGTACGCGTAGCTCGGCAGCCCGACGAGGAACCCGCGTCGGGACGCGGCCCGCTCCGCGTCGCGTTCCAGACCGGGACCGGCGGGCGGTGCAGGGTCGACGAGTTCGGGCTCGACGTCCGGTGGCGGCAGCGTGGTCGACACGGCGCCCTCAGTCCTCGAGCACGGCGGCGCTCGACGGCGCCCACCGCACCCGGACGCGGTCACCGAGCCCGAAGTGCTCGATGCCCGGTGCGTTGCCCTGGCGGACGCGGACGACGAGCCGCGCATCCCCCTCACCACAGGTGACCTCGTAGAGGGTCGCGTTGCCGAGGAAGGTCACGAGCGTGACCTCCCCGTGGTCCGCGTCCAGCGACAGGTCGCGATCGCTGTCGGCGTGCCGCAGGCCGACGTGCTCGGGACGGACCGCGACGGTCACCGACTGGCCCTGCGAGGCGGTGTGGTCGAGGCGGATGGTGGTGCCGTCCACGAGCGTCGCCTCACCGGGACCGCCCGCGACGGCGGTCAGCAGGTTGGTGTCGCCGATGAAGTCGGCGACGAAGCGCGTCCGTGGGCGGACGTAGATCTCCTCCGGCGTCCCGACCTGCAGGAGCACACCGCCGTCCATCACGGCGATCCGGTCGGACATCGTCAGCGCTTCCTCCTGGTCGTGGGTGACGTAGACGAACGTGATCCCGACCTGTTCCTGGAGCTGCTTGAGCTCGACCTGCATCGTCTGGCGGAGCTTGAGGTCGAGCGCTCCGAGCGGTTCGTCGAGCAGCAGCACCTTGGGGTGGTTGACCAGGGCACGCGCCAGCGCGACCCGCTGCTGCTGGCCACCGGAGAGCTGCTTGGGCTTGCGCTTCTCCCGGCCGCCGAGCTGCACGAGCTCGATGACCTCGCCGACGCGTCGGTCGGCCTCGCGGCCCTCGATGCCCTGCATCCGCAACCCGAAGGCGATGTTGTCCGCCACGGTCATGTGGGGGAACAACGCGTACGACTGGAACACGGTGTTGACCGGACGCCGGTTCGGCGGTTCGAGACCGACCTCCTGACCGAAGATGCGCACGCTCCCGGCGGTCGGGTACTCGAACCCCGCGATCATGCGCAGCGTCGTTGTCTTGCCGCAGCCCGAGGGGCCGAGCAGGGAGAAGAACTCCCCGTCGCGGATGTCGAGGTCGACCGCGTCGACGGCCACCACGTCCTCCGCACCCTTGGCGCCGGGGAAGCGTTTGGTCACGCCGGCGAGGGCCACCGCCGTCGCGGTCGGTCGCGTCGCGCCGACCGCCGGTTGCGCACCGGCTGACACGTGGACGTCGGTCACCTGTCCCACCTCCTACCCGGGCGGGGGGCACCACCGCCGGTCGATCGCTGTGTGGTCGTGGTCACGAGTCGAACCCGATCCCGGCCGCGTCGAGCGCGCGCAGCCACGGTCCGCGCCGCCCGCCACGACGATCGCTGCGGGCGAGCGCCCGCCGCGTCAGGGTCACGCCGAGCCACCGCAGCGGCTCGGGCGGGAACGGGAACGGAGCGCTGGAGGTCAGCTCCAGCTCGAGCAGCGGTGAGGTCGGGTCCAGGATGCGGTCGGCGAGCACCCGGCCCGCGAACCGCGTCGCGGCGACCCCGAGCCCGGTGTAGCCGAGCGCGTAGACCACCCGGCCGCCGAGGGCGTCGCCGTACACCGCGGTGAACCGCGTGGTGGTCGCGATCGGTCCGCCCCACCGCCGCTCGAACGGCACGTCGTCGAGCTGCGGGAAGGTGGTCCGGAAGTGCCGGGCGAGCACGTCGTAGGTCGCCGCCCGGTGGTCGTCGCGCTGCGAGACCCCGTTCCCGAAGCGGTAGATCGCGTCGTAGCCGCCCCACAGGACGCGGTCGTCGTCCGTCAACCGGTAGTAGTGGAACTGGTTGCCCGCGTCCGACACCCCTTCACGCCCCCGCCACCCGATGCGAGCGAGCTGCTCGCGGGTGAGCGGCGCGGTCAGCAGCACGTAGTCGTGCACCGGCACGAAGTGGCGAGCGGTCCGTCGCAGCACCCGGTGGCTGTAGGCGTTGGTCGCCAGCACGGCCCGGTCGGCCCGCACCGTGCCGCCCGCCGTCCGTGCCGCGACGCCAGCACCCTGCTCGGCGAGGTCGATCACGGGACTGGCCTCGTGGATCGTCCCGCCACGGCGCTCGACCTCGTCCGCCAGCCCACGCACGAGCCGGCCCGGATCGACCGTCGCGCTGCCCTCCGTCTGGACGAGCGCCCCGAGGTAGGTGGGTGAGTCCACGCGAGCCCGGGTCGCGTCCGCGTCGAGGAGCTCCACCTCCTCGCCGGCCCGCCCGTGGATCTCGACGGCGGCGGCCAGTTCCGCGAGCTGCCACGGCGCGGTCGCGACGCCGAGGACGGCGACCTCCCGCAGGTCGCAGTCGATCCCGAACCGCGCGACGTCGGCGACCAGGCCCCGGAAGTTCTCCAGCCCGAGCCGCTGGAGCTGGTCGATCTCGCCGGGGAAGTGCGCCAACCCGTTCGCGAGGCCGTGGGTCAGGGACGCCTCGACGAACCCGCCGTTGCGGCCGGACGCACCGAAGCCCACCGCAGCGGCTTCGAGCACCACCACGTCCAGGCGCGGTTCCCGCTCGAGCAGCTGGAGCGCGGTCCACAGCCCCGTGAACCCGGCCCCGACGACGACCACGTCCGCCCGCCGGTCCGCCGCGAGGGGCGGTCTCGGCGGACCGGCGCCGTCCTGCCAGGCGCTCGGACCGACCTGCCGTCCCGCGGCGGTGAGCACGGTCACGTCCCGTCCGGTGCTGGCTGCGCCGGTCCCGCCGGCAGGTCCGGGAAGGTCGCCGCCACGGCGGGGTGCACGATCGCGCCGCCGAGGACGTTGGCGGCACCCTCGAGCGCGGGGTGTCGCCGATCGTCGAGCAGACGCAACAGGCGCGGCCCGACCGCGGCCGACAACGCGGCCGAGGCCGTGCGTGGGAACTGACCCGGCACGTTCGTGACGCAGTAGTGCAGCACGTCGTGGGTGGTGTAGGTCGGGGCCGACAACGTCGTCGGGCGCGCCGTCTCGATGCACCCGCCCTGATCGATGGCGAGGTCGACCACGACGGCGCCGGGACGCATCGAGGCGACCATCGCCTCGCTCACGACGGTCGGCGCCCGCGCGCCCGGGACGAGGGCGGCCCCGACGACGAGGTCGGCATCGCACACGTGCGCGGCGACCAGCGCCTCCTCGGAGATCTGGGTGGCGTCCACGGTCCCGTCGAGGTGGTGGGCGTAGAGCCGTTGGAGGTCCACGTCGATGCCGGTGACGTGCGCGTCCAGGCCGCGGGCGCCGCGGGCCGCCATCGTCCCCGCGACCCCCAGCCCGATCACGAGCACCTTGGCCGGTGGCACCCCCGCCGCACCGCCGAGGAGGGTCCCGGACCCGCCGGCAGCGGCCGACAGGTGGCTGGCCCCGATGATCGCCGCCGCGCGGCCGGCGATCTCGGACATCGGGGCGAGGAGGGGGAGCCGCCCCGCTTCGGTCACCGTCTCGTACGCGTACGCGTCGACCCCGGACGCGACCAGCGCCGCGGCCAGCTCGGGTTCGGCAGCGAGGTGGAGGTAGGCGAACAGGGTGAGGCCGGGACGGAAGTGGTCGTACTCGTCGGGCTGTGGCTCCTTGACCTTGACCACGACGTCGCTGCCCCACACCTCGGCCGCGTCGGGGACGACGTCGGCGCCGGCGGCCACGTAGTCGTCGTCGCTGAACCCGGCACCGGCACCCGCGGCCTTCTGGACGAGGACCCGGTGGCCCCGGACGGTGACCGCCGCGACGCAGGACGGCGTGAGCGCGACCCGCTCCTCGTTGTCCTTGACCTCCGCCGGGAGGCCGACGGTGCGCCGCTCCGGGGTCGCGGTGGTCACCGCGCCACCAGACGCTTGTCGGCTTCGGTCAGCACCTGGTCGACGATCGCGACCAGCTCACCGAGCACCTCGCGGTCGGCGACCAGCGGCGGGGACAGCTGGATGACCGGCTCGTCCCGGTCGTCGGCGCGGAGGATGAGGCCGAGCTCGAGCATGCGCGCCGACAGGAACCCGCGCAGCAGGTCCTCGGACTCCGCGTCGTCGAACATCACCTTGTGCTCGCGGTCCTTGACCAGCTCGAGCGCCCAGAAGTAGCCGGTGCCACGCACGTCGCCGACGATGCCGTGCCGGTCGTAGAGCTCGCGCAGCTGGTCGCCGAACCAGCCCTCGTTGGCCTGCACGTTGGCGAGCACGTCCTCGGTCTCGAACACCTCGAGGTTGGCGAGGGCGACGGCACACGACACCGGGTGGCCGCCCCAGGTCGCGCCGTGCACGAACATCGTGGTGCGCTCCGACTGCA
>CAYSTY010000094.1:0-7986 GCA_964433685.1 uncultured Actinomycetota bacterium
GTCGAGGTGCGGATGGTCTTGCCGAGCGCGCGTTCCTCCTTGGCCCGTTCGAACACCAGGACGTTCGCGTCGACCGCCATCCCGATGGCGAGCACGAAACCGGCGATCCCCGGCAACGTCAGGACGGCACCGAGCCCCCCGAGCAGCGCGTACGCCAGGAGGCCGTAGAGGAACAGCCCGAGGCCGGCGATCAGGCCGAGCAACCGGTAGGCAGCGACGAGGTACAGCGTCGTCAGCCCCACACCGATCAGCGCCGCGAGGACGCTGGCCGCGATCGCGTCCTGACCGAGGGTCGGGCCGACCGTGCGCTGCTCGACGACCTCGACCGGCACCGGCAGCGCACCGCCGCGGATCAGCAGCGCCAGCTCGTTGGCGCTGTCCTCGTCGAAGTTGCCGGTGATCGTGGTCCCGCCCTCGCCGAGGCCCTGCCCGCAGGGCACCTCGACGGCGACCTGGGGGCTGGAGATGACCTCGTCGTCGAGGACGATGGCGATGCGTCGCCGCGGGTCACCCGGCGGCTGACAGGCGGCTTCCGCGGTCAGCTCCTGCCACGAACCGGCTCCCGGCCCCCGGAAGTCCACCACGACCGCGAACGCCTCACCGGCGCTGGTCCCGATGGTGGGTCGCGCGGACTCCACCGCCTCACCCGTCAACGACGCCGGACCCAGCTCGATCGGCAGTCCGTCCTCGTCGACGCTGGGCAGGTCGGTGCCGCCGGTCCCGGCCTCCGCGCCCTCGCCGTCCGCCGCCTCGCCGTCGGCTGCCTCGCCGTCCTCAGTCTCGGCATCGGCTGCCTCGTCGTCGGCGGCCGGTGGGGCCTGCCCGTCGGCGCCGAGGACGGGGTGGAAGGTCAGCTGCGCGGTCTGGCCGATGACCGCGACCGCTTCCTCGGGATCGGTGACGCCCGGCAGCTCCACGATGACGCGCCGATCCCCCGAACGCTGCAGCGTCGGCTCGGACACGCCGAGCACGTCCACGCGCCGTCGGAGCACCTCGAGGGTGCGGTCGAGCACGTCCCCGTCGAGGTCGTCGGCCTCACCCGGTCGTGCCTCGAGGACGATCTGCGTACCCCCGCGCAGGTCCAGACCGAGCTGCACCGGACGGAGGAACGCACCCGCGACACCTGCGGCGATGATGAGCACGACGGCTGCGGTACGACGACGCCGGGAGCGGCGGGGGTCGGGCCGCGAGGCCCGGGAGGACCGGGTGGAGCTGGCCATGGGACGTTCCGTCCTCGCCGCGACCGCGGCGTTCGACCGGTGGTGGGTCAGGCGAACGTGGTGATCGGTGGGCCGCGTGGTCGCGTGACGTCGACGGACGCGGACCCGGGCCGCTCAGGCGTGCCCCGAGGTGAGTCCGCCCGGACCGCGAGCGCGGCCGCGAGGGCAGCAGCCACCGTCAACGCCGTGCCGAGCCACCGGTCGCTGGTGTCCACGTCGGGCACGGCACCGACGGGCCCGATCCGCGAGCCCACACGCCACGTGGAGGACTCGACCTGTGTCAGCGCCGCCGGGCGCACGCTCCCCGCGTCGGACCGGTCGGTCGTCGAAGGTCCGAGGACGGCGACGGAGACCGAGACGGACAGCACCGCGAGAGCGACCGCCAGGACAGCGGTGAGGACGCGTGCGGTGACAGGGCGCAGGACAGGGCTCCACGGGCGGCACGGGGACAGTAGCGGGACGCAGCGACGCCGCCGGCGAACCGGCGGCGTCGGGTGCAGGACGTGCGGTGGTCAGCTCTTCTTGGCCTCGAGGCGGCGCTTGAAGCGGTCGACGCGGCCACCGGCGTCCACCAGCTTCTGCTTGCCGGTGTAGAACGGGTGGCACTGGTTGCACAGCTCGACCGAGATGCTGTCGACGGTCGCGCGGGTCTCGAACCGGTTCCCGCACGAGCAGGTCACGGTCGCGAGGGAGTAGTCGGGGTGGATGCCCTGCTTCACGGTGTCTCTCCTGCGTGCGGCGCCTGACAGCGCCGCTCAGTTCGCGGGTCGGGAGCTCCTGTGGGCCCGGGGGGTGATCCGGGGCCGGTGACGACACCGGTGGGCCACACACGAGACGCGCCGACGAGGCGCGTGGACCGCACGGTACCGAGCCCGGGCCACCGCGTCACCCTCGTGGCCAGGTGACCGTGCGTCGGGCGACCGCAGCGGTCACGGCGTCACGCCGGCGACGGCCAGGGACCGGGCGAGCAGGCCCGCGTCACCGTCGTGCGGGAGCTGGTCGAGGGTCGGCGCGTCGGCGCGGCCACCGGCCAGCGCCAGCAGGTCCGCGGCGGACAACCGCAGGGTCGCGGACACGGTCGCCGCGACGCTCTCGCCACGCGACAACGTGCCGGTGCCGAGGTCGAGGTCGACCTCCTCGTCGCCGTCGAGCACGAACCGGATGGTGTCGCCGTCCTCGGTACGGGTCGGCAACGCCCGGGCCCACGACCGCAGCGCCTGCTCGACCCCGACCGCGACGTGCGGACCGACCAGGCCGTCCAGACGGTCGCCGGCGGCACGGATGTCGCGCTCGTGGCAGACGAGGTCGAACAGCCGCATCCGCAGCGCCCGGGAGGTGCGCATGGGGCCCATGAGCGACAGCGTCTCCTCCTCGAGTTGGTCGGGGCGGAGCTCGCCGAGCTGGTCGAGCCGTCGCGCGAAGGCCTCACGGGCCTCGGCGTGGAGCTCGGCGGACGGGGTGCCACGTCGTGCCTCGACGTCCCGTTCGATGAAGCGGCCGATGTCGTCGCGGATGTGGGGCAGGTCGGGGACGACGACGTCCGGGTCGAGGTCGGGGTCGCCCAGCAGACGCCGTTCGAGCCCGACGCAGTGGGCGAGCTGGTCGTGCACGCTCCACCCCGGGCACCCGGTCTCGCGCGCCCACGCGGCGTCGTCGAGGTCGCCGGTCGCGGTCAGCAGACCGTCGAGCGCGCTCCGGTACGCGGCGACGAGCTCGTCGCGCTGCGTCGTTCGGTCGGTACCCACGTCCGCTCCCTCCGAGGTCGCCCGCACGCTAGTAGCCGCTGCCCGTCACAGGTCGCGCTCGGGGACGCGGCGTGTGGCACCCTTCCCGGCACGGACCGCAGCGTCCGTCGGTACCCCGCGCCAAGCCCGCGGGACCGCCACCTCCCGGCCCGGAGCCGTACGTGAGCCAACAGCAGATCCCCGGCTACGCCCCGCAGGCGGTCGCCACCCACACCCCCGAGGTCCGCTCACGCTTCATGAAGCGCGTCTACGCCAACCTCGTCGGTGGGATCGCCGCGTTCATCGCCATCGAGGCGTTCCTCTTCTCGGAAGCGTCGGGTCGGATGGCGTACACCATCGCCAACGCGATCAACAGCACGTCGTGGCTGCTCGTCCTCGGCGGGTTCATGCTCGTATCGTGGCTCGGGTCGAGCTTCGCCTGGCGGGCGACCTCGCCGGCGATGCAGTACGGCGGCTACGCGTTGATGGTGGGCGTGTACTCGATCATCTTCACCCTGCCGCTCGCCATCGCGAACCAGGAGTTCCCCGGCGTCATCTCCACCGCCGGCTGGATCTCGATCATCGCCTTCGCTGGCCTGTCCGGCATCGCCCTCACCACCAGCAAGGACTTCAGCTTCCTGCGGAGCCTGTTGATGTGGGCGGGTCTGCTCGCGCTCGGCGCGATCGTCGCCGCCGTCATCTTCCCGAGCATCCAGCTCGGCGCGTGGTTCTCGGTCGCGATGATCGGCCTCGCTGGCGGCGCGATCCTCTACGACACCCAGAAGATCTACCGCTCCTACCCGCCGGACCGCGACGTCGCCGCCGCGATGAGCCTGTTCGCGTCGGTCGCGCTGATGTTCTGGTACGTGCTGCGGCTGCTGAGCCGCCGCTGACCGCGACGCGCACCGCGTACGACGAAGCCCCCGCCGACGGCGGGGGCTTCGTTCGTCGCTCGTGCTGCCTCGCCACGAACCCGCTGGGTGCGCGGGTCCACGGCGTGGGTCACTGGAGGTTGGACTTGCTGATCAGCTGCAGGAACTGGTCGTTGCTCTTGGTCGCCTTGAGCTTGTCGATCAGCAGGTGCAGCGACGCCTCGGTGTCCATGGTCGACAGCAGGCGACGCAGCTTCCAGATGGTGTCGATCTGCTCCTGGGGCAGCAGCAGCTCCTCGCGGCGGGTGCCGGAGGCCTGGATGTCGATCGCCGGGAAGATGCGCTTCTGCTCCATGCGCCGGTCGAGGCGCAGCTCCATGTTCCCGGTGCCCTTGAACTCCTCGAAGATGACCTCGTCCATCTTCGAACCGGTCTCGATGAGCGCGGTCGCGATGATGGTCAGCGAACCGCCCTCCTCGATGTTGCGGGCCGCCCCGAAGAAACGCTTCGGCGGGTAGAGCGCCGCCGAGTCGATGCCGCCCGACATGATCCTGCCCGAGGTCGGCGCCGTCTGGTTGTAGGCGCGACCGAGGCGGGTGATCGAGTCGAGGAGGATCACCACGTCCCGACCGCGTTCGGCCAGACGCTTGGCCCGCTCGATGGTGAGCTCGGCGACCTGGGTGTGGTCCTCGGCCGGTCGGTCGAAGGTGGAGGAGATGACCTCGCCCTCGGTGGAGCGCTGGAAGTCGGTGACCTCCTCGGGCCGCTCGTCGACGAGCAGGACCATCAGGTGCAGGTCCGGGTCCGACGCCTCGATGGTGGACGCGAGCTGCTTGAGGATCGAGGTCTTGCCGGCCTTCGGCGGCGAGACGATCAGACCGCGCTGTCCCTTGCCGATCGGGGCGAGCATGTCGACCAGGCGCATCGCCATGGTGGCGTTCTCGCCGCCGGCCAGGCGCAGGCGTTCGGTGGGGAACAGCGGGGTGAGGTCCTTGAACTCGACCCGCTTGCCCTCCCCGTCGAGCTCGGCGACGGGGACACCTTCGATGGTGTCGACGCGGCCGAGCGCGGGGAACTTGTCGTTGTTGCGGTTGCGGCGGATCGGGCCGGCGACCCGGTCACCGCGTCGCAGGTCGAAGCGACGCACGAAGGACTGCGAGACGTAGACGTCCTTCGGGCCCGACAGGTAGCCGGTGACGCGGAGGAACCCGTAGCCCTCGGGCAGCAGGTCGAGGATGCCCTCACGCACCTCGGCGTCGTCGAGGTTCTCCTGCTGGCCACCGGGGCCGCCCTGCCCACGGTTCTTGCGGCGTCGCTCGCGCTTGGCGCGGTTGCGCGCTCCCTCGTCGCCATCGCCGTCGTCACGACCGTCGTCGTCGCGGTCGTCACGACCGGCGCCGTCACGCGGGCGGTCATCACGGCGGGCGGCGTCGCCACCCTGCCGGTCGTCACGGGGCCGGTCGTCACGGGGCCGGTCCTCCCCACGCGGACGCTCGTCGCGCTGACGGTCCTCGCTGCGGGCGGGGCGGTCCTCGGCGGGTCGACCGCCACGGCGACGCGCCACGATCGTCTCGGCAGCCGACCCTCCGCTGCGTTCGCGCGCCGCGCCCGAGCCACCGCCATCCGCGCCCCCGCGATCCGACGTCGCACCGTCCACGCCGTCGCCACCGGACGCGGGCGCCTCACCCGTCGGAGCGTCGCTGCGGTCACCCTCGCCGTCGGCTGCACCACCGGCCCCGATGATCAGGTCGACGAGGTCGGCCTTCTTCATGCGCTGGTAACCACGCAGCTCGAGCGCACCGGCGATCTGGCGGAGCTCGGCGAGGGCCTTGCGCTCCAGCAACGTACGGTCCATACGGGACATCTCTCCGGTCGTCGGCACGTGGCCGGCTCGGGGTGGCGGGTCGGGACGTCACGTCCGACCAACGGTGAGGTGGATCAGGCGTCGAGGGCGGCCTGGTAGGCCTCCCAGTCGGCGGTGAAACGCTCCAGACCGGCGTCGGTCAGCGGGTGGCGGACCATCTGGTGGAACACCTTCGCCGGCAGGGTCGCCACGTCGGCGCCGACGGCGGCCGCTTGGGCGACGTGCTGCGGCGAGCGCAACGAGGCCGCCAGCACCTGGGTCTGGTAGGACTGGACCCGGAAGATCTCCGCGATCTCCGCGATCAGCGCGATGCCGTCGTTGGCGATGTCGTCCAGACGACCGGCGAACGGCGAGACGTAGGTCGCGCCCGCCCGGGCGGCGAGGATGGCCTGCGTGGCCGAGAAGCACAGCGTGACGTTGGTCTTCACCCCGCGCTCGCTGAGCTGCTTGCAGGCACCGAGCCCGGCCGGCGTCAGCGGCAGCTTGATGACCACGTTGTCGGCGATGCTGGCGAGCTCGGCTGCCTCGCGGAGCATCCCGTCGGTGTCGGTCGCCACCACCTCGGCGCTGACGTCGCCGCGGACCTCGGCGCAGATCTCGCGGATGATCGCGCTGAAGTCGCGCTTCTCCTTGGCGGCGAGCGTCGGGTTCGTGGTGACCCCGTCGAGGACGCCCCAGGCGTTGATCTCCTCGATCTCGGCGAAGTTGGCGGTGTCGAGGAAGAGCTTCACGCGGGCTCCGATGGGTGGCCGGCCAGGGAACTGGTGACGCACGGACGAGGGGTCCGGGCGGTGGATGCTGCGACGAAGAACCGGCGCGAACGGCGCGAGGCGACACCCGACACGAGCGGTGGAGGCCCGGGAGACCCCGAACGACCGGCACGCCGACGAGAGGTCAGCAGGACCGGGTGGGGCATCCACGCGTCCGAACGACGCGGTACGGCGGCATCATACTCGGCGTCGTGGGCACTGCACGCAGTCCGTGGTGCCCGCGAGGGCACACCCGTCGTCCGGGCAGCACAGCACCCCGGTCAGGTCGATGGCGAGGTCGTGGACGGCGAAGCCGTGGCGCCGCGCCACCTGGTGGACCGGCCCGTCGGGGCCGCCGGGGGGGCCCGTCAGCAGCGCCGCCGCGGCGGGGCCCGCCCCCGACAGCCAGGCGTGGATGCCGGCCGCGCGCAGCTCGGTGACGACCGCGCCCGTCGCGGGCATCGACTCGAACCGGACGGGTTCGTGGAGCCGGTCGCCGGCGAGCCCAGCGTCGAGCGGCCAGACCCCCGCGATACCGGCCAGGACGTGCCCGGCCCGCGCCGCCTGGTCGATGACGTCGGCGCGGTCGAGGCGCTCGGGCAGCACCGCCCGCGCCGCGGTCGTCAGCTGCCGCGTCGTCGGCACGAGCACGACCGGGCGCAGGGCCGGCATCGGGTTGATGCGACGGATGACGAGGTCGCCGCGATCGTCCGGTGCGCAGGCCACGACGCCACCGAGGATGGCGGGTCCGACGTTGTCGGGGTGACCTTCGATCGCGGTGGCGAGCGCCACGAGGTCGCGGTCCCCGATCCGCACCTCCGTCAGGGCCCGACCGAGCGCGAGCCCCGCCACGATCGCGGCCGACGACGACCCGAGGCCGCGTTCGAGCGGGATGCTGTTCGCCGCGCGCAGGCTCACGTCGGGCACGGCGACGTCGTGCTGGTCGCAGAAGTGCACGAGGGAGCGCCACACGAGGTTGTCGTCGTCGGTGGCGACCTCGTCGGCGCCGTCGCCGGAGGTGACGACCCGTTCGGTCTGCGCGTCGCGCGGCAACGAGCGGACCACCAGGGACGCCACCCCCGGGTCGGTGAGGCTCGGGGAACGCAGCGCCAGGCCGAACGCGTCGAAACCCGGCCCCAGGTTCGCGCTGGTGGCCGGGACGGCGACCGTGTGGTGGCGAGGTGCGGTCACGCGGTCGTCCCGACCAGACCGAGCGCCCGCGCGGCCGCACCGGCTTCGGCGGGCACGGTCTCGGGCTGCATCGCGCCGCTGATCGCCCACTCGGGGTCCTTGAGCCCGTGCCCGGTCAGCACGCACACGACCGTCTGACCGGCGTCGAGCTCACCCGCCTCGTGGAGCTGGAGCAGGCCGGCGACGGACGCGGCCGACGCCATCTCGACGAAGACGCCCTGGCGCGCCAGCAGGCGGTAGGCGGCGATGATCTCACGGTCGGTCACGGCGCGGATCGAACCCCCCGAGCCGGCGACCGCGTCCATCGCCTGGTCCCACGACGCGGGGTTGCCGATCCGGATCGCGGTGGCGATGGTCTCCGGCTTC
>CAYSTY010000095.1:0-7986 GCA_964433685.1 uncultured Actinomycetota bacterium
TCGAGGAGGTCCAGCGGCTCGCCGACAGCGGCGACAAGCAGGTGCGCCGCCGCGGACGGCGCGGCCTCGACCTGCTGCGCACGCTCCAGGACGAGGCGCTGGTCCAGGTCGAGCTGACCGAGGAGGACGTCCCGGCGATCCGCGAGGTCGACGGCAAGCTCGCCGCGCTCGCCCGTCAGCGCGGCGCGCAGCTGCTGACCTGCGACGGGGGGCTCGCTCGGGTCGCGGAGGTCGGCGGGGTGCGCGTGCTCAACCTCCACACCCTCGCCGAGGCGGTGCGCCCGCCAGTGCTGCCCGGCGATCGCATCGACGTCGCGCTGCTCAAGCCCGGTCGCGACCCGCGCCAGGCCGTCGGCTACCTCGACGACGGCACGATGGTGGTCGTGGACGACGCCGTCGACGACATCGGTTCGACCATCGGGGTCGACGTGACCTCCATCGTCACCGGACGGCAGGGCCGGATGCTGTTCGGCGTACCGGGTGCCACGCCGTGACCGCCCCACCGCTCGGCGAGCACGTCGGCGCGATCGTGGTGGCGGCCGGTCGCGGCGAACGCCTCGGCGAGGACCGACCGAAGGCGTTGGTCGAGGTCGCCGGTCGCGCCCTCGTCTCCTGGGCCGTGGACGGTGTGCGGGCGGCCGGCGTCCGCCACCTCGTGGTCGTGTTCACGCCCGACCGGGAGGCCGACTTCGTCGCCGCGCTCGGGGGCCGGCTGGAGCCGGGGACCACGCTGACCCCCGGGGGCGCCGACCGGTCCGCGTCGGTGCGCGCCGGCATCGAGGCCCTGCCACCGCAGGTCACCCTCGTCGCGGTGCACGACGCCGCCCGTGCCTTCACCCCACCGGAGGTGATCACCGCCACGGTCGCGGCGGTCACGGGTGACGTGATCGCGGCCGCACCCGCGCTGCCGGTGGCCGACACCATCAAGCGCGTCGACGGTGCCCAGGTCACGGGCACGGTCGATCGTCGCGACCTGGTGGCGGTGCAGACGCCGCAGGTGATGACGAGCGAGGTGCTGCGCCACGTCGCGCGGGCGCGTGGTTCGGCGACCGACGACCTGGCCCTGGTCGAGCAGCACCTCGCGTCCGGGGAGCTCGAGGGGCGTATCGTCTGGGTCCCCGGGTCGGTCCGAGGACGCAAGGTGACCTCCCCCGAGGACCTCGTGCTCGCCGCGGCCGTCGCGACCACGGTCCCCTGAGCCGCACGCCACCCGGACCACGGGACCGGACGCGCCGGTAGGGTCCCGCGCCGACGGACGGACCTCGCATGAACGTGCGGATCGGGAGCGGGCTCGACGTCCACCCCTTCGACGAGGGCGCGGACCGTCCGTTGATCATCGCGGGCGTGGCGGTCCCCGACGGGCCGCCGCTCGCGGGGCACTCCGACGCCGATGTCGCGGCCCACGCGGTCACCGACGCCCTGCTCGGCGCGCTCGCCCTCGGTGACCTCGGCAGCTGGTTCGGCGTCGACGACCCGGCCGTCGCGGGCGCCGACTCCATGGGTCTGCTCGGTGTCGTGGTGGAACGGTTGCTGGCCGACGGCTGGGAGCTCGGCAACCTCGACCTCACGGTGGTGGCGCAGCGGCCCCGGCTGGCTGCCCTGCGCGACCCGATGCGTGACCGGCTCGCCGAGGCGCTCCAGTCCGCCCCCGACCTCGTGAGCGTGAAGTTCACCACCACCGACCGGCTCGGGAGCCTCGGGCGGGGGGAAGGCATCGCCGCCTGGGCCACGGTGTTGATCGCGGCGGACTGACCCGCCCGCCCGCGCCGTGACCGCCCGGGTCCGGCTGTCACTACCCTCGGCGACCGATCCGGTCCGCGCCGCGGGCCGCTCCCGTCCCCGTCCCGGTGGTCCGCCGTGAGCCTGCACCTGTACGACACCCTCCGTCGCGACGAGGTGGCCTTCGAGCCCCGCGTCGAGGGAGAGGCGTCCCTCTACGTCTGCGGTCCGACCGTGCAGGCCGAGGCGCACGTCGGCCACGGCCGGCTCGCGGTCGTCACCGACGTGCTGCGACGACACCTCGCCGCGACCGGGTACGCGGTCACGTTCGTCCAGAACGTGACCGACATCGACGACAAGATCATCCTGCGCGCCCGCCGCGAGAAGCTGCCGCCGGCGATGATCGCCACCCGCTACACCCGCGCCTGGAACCGGACGATGGACGCGCTCGGGGTGCTGCCGCCCGACGTCCAGCCGCTCGCGACCGGCCACCTGCTCGAGATGCAGGCGTTGATCGCCGAGCTCATCGACCAGGGCAAGGCGTACGCGGTGGACGGCAACGTCTTCTTCCGGGTGCGCACCTTCGAGGACTACGGGAAGCTGTCGGGCCGGCGCATCGACGACATGCAGCAGGGCGAGGACGTCGTCGACGCCGCCGACAAGGAGGACCCGCTCGACTTCGCGATGTGGAAGGCAGCCAAGGAGGGTGAACCGTCCTGGTCGTCGCCGTGGGGGGACGGACGTCCCGGCTGGCACATCGAGTGCTCGGCGATGGCGGTCGGGCACCTCGGGCCCGGCTTCGACATCCACTGTGGGGGCCTCGACCTGGTCTTCCCCCACCACGAGAACGAGATCGCCCAGCACGAGGCCGCGTACGGCGGGACCTTCGCCCGTCACTGGGTGCACAACGGCATGGTCCGCATGGGCGAGGAGAAGATGTCCAAGTCCATCGGCAACGTCGTCTCGCTCGCCGAGGCCACCGCCCGGTGGGGGGTCGGTCCGCTGCGGCTGTGGTACCTGTCGGCCAGCCACCGCCACCCGCTGACCTTCGAGACCGACCGCCTCGCCGACGCCACGGCCAGCCACGGTCGGCTGACGACGTTCCTGCGCTCCGCCCGGCGAGCCGCCGGTGACGCGACCCCGGACGCGGACCGGGCAGAGGCCCACCGCGCCGCGTTCACCGCCGCCATGGACGACGACCTCAACGCGCCGCAGGCCGTCGCGGCCCTGCACGAGCTGGTGTCCGCCGGCAACGAGGTCCTGCCGCGGGCCGAGGCGGGCGCGGACGCGGCCCGTGCCGAGGTCGCGGCGCTCGCCGACGCGCTGGTCGACCTGGCGGACGGCACGCTCGGGCTCGCGTTGTCGAGCGCGCTCGAGGAGGCGACCGATCGCGAACGTCAGCTGGCACCGCTCGTCGACCAGCTGCTCACGCAGCGTCAACGTGCCCGGGCCGAGCGGGACTTCGCGACGGCGGACGCCGTCCGCGACCAGCTCGCGGCGGCCGGCGTCGTGGTCGAGGACCGTCCCGACGGGCCGCGCTGGTACGTCGACAGCTCCCCGACGGACGCGTGAGCCGGCGTGGCGGTCGGCCGGGCGGATCGGGCGGCCGCAGCTCCCGGCCGGAACGGCTGGTCGTCGGTCGCCACCCCGTCCACGAGCTCCTGCGTGCCCGGCGGCCGCTCCACGTGGTGCGGGTGGCCGACTCGCGTGACCCGGACCCCCTGGTCGACGAGGCGCTCGAGCTCGCACGCGCTGCGGGGGTGCGCGTCGAGGTGGTGCCCCGCGAACGGCTCGACGAGCTCGCCCCGGACCTCGTCCACCAGGGGCTGGTCGCGACGGCGCCGCCGTTCCCCTACAGCGACCTGGCCGGGGCCCTCGCCTCGGCGGAGCGGGCCGGGGAGCCGCCGCTGCTGGTGTGCCTCGACGGGGTCACCGACCCGCACAACCTCGGTGCCATCGCGCGGACGGCCGAGGCGGTCGGGGCGCACGCGCTGCTGCTGCCCGGTCGACGCAGCGCGTCGGTCACCCCGGTCGCCGAGAAGGCGGCCGCCGGTGCGCTCGCCCACCTGCGCGTGGTGCCGATCGGCAACCTGGTGCGCACCCTCCAGCGGCTGTCGAGCGACCACGGTGTCTGGTCGGTCGGGCTCGACGGAGATGCGCCGCTGACCGTGGGTGCCAGCCGGCTGTTGACCGAACCGCTCGTGGTCGTGATCGGCGCGGAAGGTGCTGGCCTGGCCCGCCTGACCCGTGAGGCCTGTGACGAGCTGGTCGCCCTGCCGATGCGCGGCCGGGTCGGCTCCCTCAACGCCTCGGTCGCGGCCGGTGTCGCCCTCTACGCGGTCCGGACCGCGCGGGACGCAGCGACGCGCTGACCGGCCGCGGGTGCTGCCGTCGGCGCGCGCCGCGGTGCGCCCGAAGCGCACCGGCGTGCGTCGACGGGTCCCCTGCCGCACCCACGGCCGTGCTCGCTCGTTGCGGACAGGGACGTCGGGTACCGCCCGGTAGGCGGACGGCCCGCGTCGGACGAGTCGTCGACGAGGAGGCGGGCCGTGGGTCGAGCAGCGCAGGCGACGGTGACCCGGTCGTCGGTACGCACCGTGGACGTGCGCACCGACGAGGAACTCGTGGCGCTCGTCGGCCGCGGTGACGACCGGGCCATGCACGAGCTGCTCGAGCGCTACCGCGGGTTCGCCCGCGCGAAGGCGCGCTCGTACTTCCTCGTCGGCGGTGACCGCGACGACACCGCGCAGGAGGGGATGATCGGGCTGTACAAGGCGGTCCGCGACTACGTCCCCGGTCACGGCGCGTCGTTCCGGTCCTTCGCCGAGCTGTGCATCACCCGGCAGATCCTGACCGCGATCAAGACGGCGACCCGCCACAAGCACGCGCCGCTCAACACCTACGTGTCCTTCGACCGGCCCCACGCCGGCGACGGTGACGACCGCACCCTCGGCGACACCGTGGCGGCCGAACCCGACACCGACCCGCTCGAGCAGCTCGTCGCGTCCGACGAGCTGCGACGCTTGCAGGCCGCCTTCGACGAGGTGTTGTCGGGCCTGGAGACCGAGGTGCTCGCGCTGTACGTGGAGGGTCGCACCTACCAGGAGATCGCCGACCGGCTCGGTCGCCGCGTGAAGTCGATCGACAACGCACTGCAACGGATCAAGCGCAAGCTCGAGCCGCACGTCGGGCCGGTCGCCGGCTGACCTGAGGTCCCGCCGGGCGGCGTCGCCGGTCAGGGTGACGGTTCGATCAGCGTGGTGACGTTGACGAGGGCCGGGCGCGTCGGGAAGGCCGACAACCCGACGCCGAGGTCGCCGCGCAGGTCCGCGAGCGCGCCCGCGTCACGCCCGTCGACGCGCAGCGCGCCGCCGGTCAGCGCGCGGTAGTCGTCGATCCCGTACCACTCGCGTTGCCCGCCAGGGGCGCGGCCGGCCAGTCGCACCCCGTCGACACCACCGAGGAGCAGACCACCGAGCGGCGCCACGAGGCGGTCCTCGACCGCGATCCACCGCGGTGACCGCCGTAGCGGGAGCGGCCGTAGCGCGAAGAGCCACGATCGCCAGTCGCGCCGTCCCGGACGCAGCGTCAGCTCGAGCGGGCCGGCCGTCACCGTGACGTGACGCCCGCTCCACCCGCCCCGGATCGCCACCACCTCGGTGCGCTCGAAGCGGTACAGCGAGGCGACGTAGGCGCGGACCTCCTCGCGGGGGGCGAGCAGGACCCGCTCCCCATCGGGGCGCACCCACATCACGTCCACGAGGGGGCCGAGCGGCGACCGGCGCCACAGCCCGACGACGACCTGCTCACCGGAGGCCCACCCGGCGGCAGCGATCAGCCCGGAGAACCGGTGCAGTCCGCGGGGACCCCACGGTGTCGGGGCCGTCCGGGGAGGTTCGCCCACGGGTCCTCCCGCGATCGTCACGTCCAGCCGGACGGCGCCGTGCACCACCGTGGGTCCGTCTGGCTGGTGGAGCCGGAGAGGGGAGTCGAACCCCTGACCTTCGCTTTACAAGAGCGCTGCTCTGACCGACTGAGCTACTCCGGCGTGCGGCGAACGGTACCGGCGGGACGGGGTGGGGCGGGATCGGCTCACCGGTGCTGCAGCGGGGGCCGGCGTGGCCGACGGGAGGGTGGAGGTCCGTCGACCGACGAGCGGAGGGTGGGTGAGCGACCTCGGACAGGCACGCGAGACGTCGTCGGCGACGACGGGTCTCGTCCTGCGCTTCGCCGACGACCGGGGCGGACCTGGCACGGCCGAGCGCGTGCTCGAACGCTCCGGGGTCCCGTTCACCGCCGCTGAGCTCGACGACGGGGCACGCTGGTTCAGCTACGCCGACCGCATCCGGCTCTTCGAGGCGCTCGTCGAGGTGCTCGAGGACCCCGACGCGCCCTACCAGCTCGGGGCGAGCTCGCTGCGCAACGGGCTCAACCCGTCACTGATCCTGCTCGTGCGTGCCCTCGGGTCGCCACGCCAGGTCTTCCGCCAGCTGCCGCGGGCGGTGACCAAGTTCTCCACCACCTCGACCATGGAGGTGGTCGAGGTCGGTGACGCGCACGCGACGATCCGCTACCGCCTGCACGAGGGGTACACCCACTCGCGGCTCGACTGCCGCTACGCCCAGGGGCTGTTCTCGGTGGTGCCGACGGTCTTCGGCCTGCCGCCGGCGCACGTCCTGCACGAGGAGTGCGAGTCCGACGGCTACGAGGTGTGCACCTACCACGTGACGTGGGACCGTCGCCGACGGTGGCGCCGCAGCGTCGACACGCCCACCGACCGGGCCGAGCTGATCGCGCTGCGCGGACAGCTCCAGGCCCTGCAACAGGCCGCCGCCGACCTCGTCGCCAGCGAGGACCTGTCGGCCGCCCTCGAACGCATCGTGGTCCGGGCGGCCGCCGCCGTGCTCGCGCCGGCGTACCTGCTGGTCGTGGAGTCACCCGACGGTGCTGCGCCGCTGGTCCACAGCGAAGGGCTCGGTGCCCGCGAGGTCGCCGAGCTCGCGGTCGGGCTACGCCGTGGCGACGCCCAGCCCCCGAACGTCGTGGTCGTGGACGTCGCGACGGCACGCCGTCACCACGGCCGTCTCGCGGCGGTCTACCCGGTCAGCCACCGGGGTCCGGCGGGGGAACGTGAGCTGCTGGTCGCCTACGCCGGCCACGCCGCGGCGGTGCTCGACCAGCTGGTCGCGATCGCGGCCAGCCGGCGCGGGGAAGCGCGTGCCGGCGCCCTGCTGAACCTGGCCCACGAGCTGGCCGACGCACGCGGTGCCACGGCCGTGGCACGCATCGTCGCAGCCGCCCTGCCCGAGATCGTCGGCAGTCCACGTTCGTCGGTGATGCGGTGGGACGCGTCCGCTGGTGAGCTGCGGGCCGTGGCCACAGCCGGCATGGAGACCGACCAACGGGCCGCGCTGCTCGGGGCGGGGGTCCGTCCCGACGAGGTGCCGGAGCTGGTCGAGATGCTCACCCGTCGTGAGCCCATGCACTTCGATCTCGGGTCGGCGAGCCCGAGGCTCCGCCAGCTGCTCGTGGCGGTCGGCGCCGAGCAGGTGATCGTCGCACCGCTCGTCGCCGCCGACGAACTGCTCGGTGTGGCGACGGCCGGGTGGCCCGCCGGCGCCGCTCCGCGCCGGGGCGATCGCGAGACCATCGAACGTCTCCGCGGCGTCGCCGATCAGGCGTCGTCGGCGCTCCAGAGCGCGCACCTGCTCAGCGCCGTGCGGCACCAGGCCCTCCACGATGCGCTCACCGGTCTACCCAACCGGATGCTGTTCGCCCGGCACCTCGACACCTCGCTGCGCGCGGACCCGCCGGGGACGATCGCCGTCCTGTTCTGCGACCTCGACCGGTTCAAGCAGGTCAACGACTCGTTCGGTCACGCCGCGGGGGACGAGTTGCTGCGACAGGTCGCCGCACGACTGCGGTCGGTCCTGCGACCGGGGGACCAGGTCGCGCGCCTGAGCGGCGACGAGTTCGCGCTGACCGTGTCGGTCGACAGCGCCGCCGATGCTCGCGCCATCGCCGACCGGGTCGTGTGGTGCTTCGACGAACCGTTCCGCATCGAGGGGCGCGAACTGCGGGCCACGACCAGCGTCGGGATCTGCGTGCACACCGGCAGCGGTGGTGATCCGGACCTGATGCTGCGTGCCGCCGACGCCGCGATGTACGAGGCCAAGCAGTCGGGCCGCAACCAGGTCGCGTGCGCCGCGTCCTCGGTGCCGGTGCAGGCCTCGACGCTGCTCGGCGACGAGCTGGCACACGCGATCG
>CAYSTY010000096.1:0-7955 GCA_964433685.1 uncultured Actinomycetota bacterium
ATCGACTGGTACCACAAGCAGAGCGGACGCTGGGGGCGGACGCTGTTCCTCGGGGACTGGGGCACGCGGTTGTTCGTCGACGCCGACCGGCTCGACGAGGCGCAGGCGATCGTCCGGCGCGTGCTCGGTGAGGGCGCCGCGGGCTGACCGACCCCACCCCGGTCGGGCCTCGGTCAGACCTCGAGCGGGGTGAGCAGCCCGCGGTCGACCACCGTGTCGAGGTCGAGGGTGCGGTAGCCCCCGGCGTCGAAGAGGACCACCACCCGCCCGGGCTCCAACCGGGTGACGGTGCCGGCACCCCACGAGGCGTGCTCGACCCGGTCCTCGAGCGCGAACGGACCGTCGACGTCCACGGGGGTGGCCTGGTCACCCGCGTCGCACCGGTCGCAGTGCCCGCACGACCCGTCGATGTGCTCGCCGTAGTAGTCGAGCAGGAACCGTCCCCGACAGGCCGTCGTCTCGGCGTAGCCGCGCATCATCTCGAGGCGCGACTCGCGGTAGCGCTGGTGCGCCTCGGCACGTTCGCCGGCCGCGTCCACGGCGTCCTCGGCATCGGGACCGTCCGGTGCGCGTTCGACGGTCCCGTCGGGGTGGAGGCGGACGTAGCCGGTGACCTCGAGGGCGCCGAGCACCCGGGTCAGCTGGGTGCGTCCGAGCTCGACCCGGTCCGCGATCCCCGCGACGTCGACGTCCCCCTCGGCACCGTCGATGACGTCGACGACCGCGGCGAGGTCGTCGGTCCCGTCCGCCCCGGCCGACAGGAACCGGCGCAGCCCGAGGTCGGCCTGGCGGTAGAAGAGCGTCGCGGTGGCCGGCGCGCCGTCGCGCCCCGCCCGCCCGACCTCCTGGAGGTAGCTGTCGAGCGAGTCGGGCACCTGCGCGTGGTGGACGAACCGGACGTCCGGCTTGTCGATCCCCATCCCGAACGCGGGCGTGGCGACCACCACCTCCAGATCGCCGTCGAGGAACCCGTGGTGGGTCCGGTCCCGCTCGTCCTTGCGCATCCCGCCGTGGTAGTGGGAGGCCCGGAGGCCCGCCACCCGCAGGTCGCTGGCGTACCGCTCCGCCTCACGCCGTGTCGCGACGTAGACGATCCCGGGTGTCGGCGCGTCGACCACGGCCGCGATGACCGCCCCACGGTGCCGGTCCTCGTCCTCGATGTGCCGGACGGCGAGGGAGATGTTCGGTCGATCGAAGCCGCGGACCACGACGAAGGGGTCGCGCAGGTGCAACCGTTCGACGATCTCGGCACGGACCGGGGGAGCGGCGGTGGCGGTCAGCGCCAGGACCGGCGGGTGGTCGAGCGCGTCGATCGCGGCACCGAGGCGCAGGTAGTCGGGACGGAAGTCGTGCCCCCAGTCGCTGACGCAGTGGGCCTCGTCGACGACGAACAGGCTGACGCCGACCTCGCCGAGCTGCGTGAGCGTGTCCTCGCGGGCGAGCTGCTCGGGTGCCAGGAAGAGGAACTCGAGGTCGCCGGCCCGGACCCGCGCGAGCAGGTCGGCACGCTCGGTCGCGGTCAGCGTCGAGTTGAGCGCCGCCGCGGGGCTGAGCTCGTCGGCCGCGCGGATGGAGCGGACCTGGTCGGCCTGCAGCGCGATCAGCGGCGAGACCACGATGGTGGGCCCGTCGATCAGCTCGCCCGCGAGCTGGTAGATGGCCGACTTGCCGGCACCGGTGGGCAGCACCGCGAGCGTGTCCCGTCCGCCGAGGACGGCGTCGATCGCCTCCTTCTGGCCCGGACGGAGCCGGTCGTGGTCGAGGAGGTCGCGCGCGGCGGTGCGGATGATGCCCGTGGTGGTGTCGTCGCTCACCGGTCGCTGTGGCACGTCGGTCCCGTGGATCGGTCGAGCCGGCGGCTCGGCGACCGGGGACGGTGCCCGACCGACGCGGGTCTCGTGATGCCCGCCACCGGTCCGACGGCAGGGAACCGCGTCCGACCGGACCGAGCGGCCGGGGCCCGCTCGAGGGCGGCGCGGGGCCAGCTCGGGGGCGGCGCGCCCGCCCAGGGACGGCCGGGCCGCTCAGGGGCGGCCGTACCCGGCGACGTCGCTGCGGCCGAGGGACCGCGAGCTGACCCGGACCGGCACGCCGGCACGGGATGCCTCGACGACCTGTCCACCGCCGATGTACATGGCCACGTGGTGGATCGGGCTACCGAAGAAGACCAGGTCGCCCGGCTGGAGGTCGCCGCGCGAGATGCGCCGCGTCGTGCCGAACTGGGCCCGCGAGGAGTGGGGGAGCGACACGCCGGCGGCACGCCACGCGAACGAGGTGAGCCCGGAGCAGTCGAAGCTGCTCGGACCACCACCACCCCAGCGGTAGGGCTTGCCGACCTGGGCCAGGGCGGTGTCCACCGCGACCTGGGCCGACTGGCGGGTGGTGGGTGCCGGTGGCGTCGACCCCCCGCCGCTGCCGCCGCCGTCGCCCGACCCGCCGGTGGACCGGCGGGGTGCGCTCGGCGCCGGGGTCGCGGCGCGCTCGCTGGCCTCGCGCCGTTCGCGTGCCTCGGCCGCGCGCCGCTCGGCTGCCGCGGCCTCGCGTCGTGCCGCCTCCTCGGCCGCTCGACGGGCCGCTTCCTCGCGCTCACGTGCCTCGGTGAGCTCGGACTCGAGCGCCGCGATCTCGTCCGCCTGGTCCGCCAGCGTCGCCTCGAGCGCGGCCCGGCGGTCGGCGAGCTCGGTGGTCCGGGCTGCCGCCGCGTCGCGCTGCTCACCGAGCCGCTGCTCGAGCGCGTCCATCTCGGTCAGCGCGGCACGGAGGGACTCGACGTCGCCGCGGTGGTCCTGCAGCACCCGACGTACCGCCGCGTACCGCACGCCCGCCTCGGTCGGTCCGTCCGCGCTCAGCACGGCGCCGAACTGCAGGTTGGTCCCACCGGTCTTGTAGAGGGTGCGGGCGACGGCGTCGGTCGCCTCGCGCAGCTCGGCGGTGCGGAGCGTGGCCGCGTCGGCAGCCGCCGTGGTCGTGGCGAGCTCGGTCTCCGCGGCGTCGAGCGCGACCTGCGCCTCGTTGACGTCCTCGACCGCCTGTGACGCGGCCGCCTCGAGCTCCGCCAGGCGCGCCTCGGCGCCCGAGAGCCGACGTTCGATCTGCGCCGACGACGGACCGGTCGGCTCCTGCGCCACCGCGGGGGCGACGAGCAACGCCGCGGCGGTCGCGACAGCGAGCGCAGCGGTCATCGAACGACGGGCACGCAACGGATGACCTCGAGGGACGGGGAGCGGCGGGGAGCCGAGCCCGAGGGTACTGCGGCCGGGTCAGTGGGCGTCGAGTTCCCGGGCGCAGGCCACGGCGACGAGCACGAGGACACCCGCCAGGAGCACCAGCACCGCCCCGCCGCCCGGACGGACCGTCAGCGCGAGTTCGACGTCACGCGGTAGCTGCGAGGCGACCTCACGCAGGTCGGCGAGGGCGCCCCCGTCGTCGGGGAGCCCGTCGAGCTCCGGACGGCGCAGCTGCGCGTCCGTGCCCGCCGCGGCCAGCGTCGCGGCCGCGATCAGCAGCGCCGGGCGGGTCCAGCCCGGGTGACGGTCGACCGCCAACGCGAGGCCCAACGCCGCCACGACGACACCGGCCACGCCCGCGATCAGACCCGGGGCGGTCCGCCAGCCGAGGACCGCGACCACGGCCCGCTCGTCCGCCGCGCCGAGCATGGTGAGCTCGGCCGCCGCTTCGTGCCACGGCTGGGTGGTGGCCACCACCGCCACCACCCCGGCCGCTGCGGTGACCAGTCCCGCGATGCCCGATGCCCGCCCCACGGCGAGCAGGGCGGCGGGCAGTTCACCACGCACGCAGCGACCCTCCTCGGTGATCTCGGCCGGCGCGCGCGCCGCGCGGGCGGCGGCACCCTAGGTCAGCGCCGGTCCTCCGGGCGGCCGTGGCGTGGTGTCGCTGCGGGGTGCGGTTAGGCTCGCCGGCGGTCCACCCGCGCCCGACCCCCGCGCCCGGCCGGGGGCGGTCCGCACGGCGTCGTCCGTCCGGCCGCTCCGGTCCCCGGACGCCCGTTCGCCCGCACGAGGAGCTGCCCGTGCCGTCGTCCGCCCCGCCGACGCGGCTGGCCGTGCTCGTGTCGGGTTCGGGCACCAACCTGCAGGCCCTGCTCGACGCGATCGCGTCCGACCACGACTTCGGGGGCGAGGTGGTGGTGGTCGGGTCCGACCGCGAGGACGCCGGTGGGCTGGAGCGGGCCCGCGGCGCGGACATCGCGACCGTGGTCGAGACCCTCGCGGCCCACCCCGACCGGGCCACGTGGGAGGCGACCCTGCGTCAGCGGCTCGAGACGCACCGCCCCGACGCCGTCGTGCTGGCCGGGTTCATGCGCATCGTCTCGGGCGCGTTCCTGGCCGGGTGGCCGGACCGGGTGATCAACACCCACCCCTCGCTCCTGCCGGCGTTCCGCGGGGCGCACGCCGTCCGCGACGCGCTCGACCACGGCGTCAAGGTCACCGGTTCGACCGTCCACCTGGTGGACGAGCAGGTCGACCACGGCCCGATCGTCGCGCAGCGAGCGGTCGAGGTGCGCGAGGACGACGACGAGGTCACCCTGCACGCCCGCATCAGACAGGTCGAGCACACCCTGCTGCCCGCCTGCGTCAAGCTGCTGTGCCACGACCGGCTCGTCGTCGACGGCCGTCGCGTCCACACCCGACCCGACAGGAGCCGCTCGTGAGCGACGCCGTCACGCCCGTCCGCCGCGCGCTCGTCAGCTGCTTCGACAAGACCGGTGTGGCCGACCTCGCCGCGGCCCTCGCCGAGCGCGGCGTGGCTCTGGTGTCGACCGGTTCGACGGCCGCCACCATCCGGGAGGCCGGCGTCGAGGTCACCGAGGTGGCCGACGTGACCGGCTTCCCCGAGTGCCTCGACGGTCGGGTCAAGACGCTGCACCCGACGATCCATGCGGGGATCCTGGCCGACCGCGGCGATCCGGCGCACGTCGCGGAGCTCGACGAGCTGGGTGTCACCGCGATCGACCTCGTGGTGGTCAACCTCTACCCCTTCTCGCGGACCGTGGAGGCCGGCGCCGGTGACGACGACGTCATCGAGATGATCGACATCGGTGGACCGACGATGATCCGCGCCGCCGCGAAGAACCACGGTTCGGTCGCGGTGGTCGTCGACCCCGCCGACTACGTGCAGGTGCTCGACGAGATCGACGAGCACGGCGGGGTGACGGCCGTGACCCGGCGGGAGCTGGCGGCGCGGGCGTTCCAGCACACGGCCGCCTACGACACGCTCGTGGCGTCGTGGTTCCAGCGCGACGCGGCCTTCCCCGACCAGCTCGGGATGGCGCTGCCTCGACGTGCGACCCTCAGGTACGGCGAGAACCCGCACCAGGCCGCCGCGTTCTACGCGCTGCCCGGGGGCGGGGGCATCGCCAGCGCCGAGCAGCTGCACGGCAAGGCGCTGTCGTACAACAACCTGCTGGACACCGACGCGGCCTGGGGTATGGCGGTCGACCTCGACGAGCCGTGCGTGGCCATCATCAAGCACACCAACCCGGCTGGGTACGCGATCGCCGACGACCTCGAGACCGCCTACGTCCGGGCGCTGGCGGGCGACCCGGTCAGCGCGTTCGGTGGCATCGTCGCCGCCAACCGACCGATCGACGCGGCGACGGCCCGCCGCATCAGCGAGGTGTTCACCGAGGTCGTGATCGCGCCCGGGTTCGACGACGAGGCGTTGTCCGTCCTGGCCGGCAGGAAGAACCTGCGCATCCTGCGGATGCCCGATGCCGGCCGTCCTCGCGGCGGATGGCAGCTGCGCTCGGTCGCCGGCGGGCTGCTCGTCCAGGACGCCGACGTCGGTGACGAGCCGTGGGGCGAGTGGCGCGTGGCCGGTCAGGTGCAGCCCGACGAGGCCACCATCACCGACCTGCGGTTCGCCTGGCTGGCGTGCAAGCACACCAAGTCCAACGCGATCGTCCTCGCCCACGACGGGCAGGTCGTCGGCGTCGGCGCCGGTCAGATGAGCCGCGTCGACTCGGTCCGTCTCGCGGTCGAACGCTCCGGGGACCGTCACACCGGGGCCGTGCTGGCCAGCGACGCCTTCTTCCCCTTCCGGGACGGCCCGGACGCCGCCGCCGCGGCCGGCGTCCGCGCCATCGTGCAGCCGGGCGGCTCGGTCCGCGACGACGAGGTCATCGCCGCTGCCGACGAGCACGGCATCGCGATGGTCCTCACCGGTCGCCGCCACTTCAAGCACTAGAGCGAGGTAGAGATGACCGCCACGTTGATCGACGGCAGCGCGCTCGCACGGACGTTGCGGGGACGGATCGCCGACGAGGTGACCCGCCTGCGTGCCGACCACCACGTCGTCCCAGGTCTCGCCGCCGTGCTCGTCGGGGACGATCCGGCCTCCAAGGTGTACGTCGGGATGAAGCACCGCGACTGCGGCGAGGTCGGCATCGCGTCCCGGATGATCGAGCTGCCGACCGCGACCGCACAGGACGACCTCGAGGCACGCGTCGCCGAGCTCAACACCGACGACGGCATCGACGGGATCCTGGTCCAGCTGCCGCTGCCCGACCACCTCGACGAGCGTCGCATCCAGGAGCTCATCGACCCCGCCAAGGACGTGGACGCGCTCAACCCCTACACCGCCGGGCGGTTGGCCATCGGTGACCCCACCTTCCTGTCGTGCACCCCCTACGGCGTGTTGGAGCTGCTCGCCCACGCCGGGGTGGACACCGTCGGGGCGCACGTGGTGGTGATCGGGCGTTCCAACCTCGTCGGTCGACCCCTGTCGAACATGCTCACCCTGAAGGGGCGCGACGCCACCGTCACCCTCGCCCACTCGCGGACGCGCGACCTCGCCGCGGTCTGCCGGACCGCGGACGTCGTCGTCGCGGCGGTCGGACGCGCCGGCCTCGTCACCGCCGACATGGTGCGGCCGGGGGCGACCGTCATCGACGTCGGGACCAACCGGGCCGACGACGGCTCGCTGGTCGGCGACGTCGACTTCGACGCGGTCGCCGAGGTCGCGGGTGCCATCACACCGGTCCCGGGGGGCGTCGGCCCGATGACGCGCACGATGCTGCTGCAGAACACCCTCGAGGCCGCGCGTCGGCGCCGCGGGCTACCCGCCGCCTGATCCACCGGCAGCTCCGGCCGCGGCGCCGCGGGGCGGGGGGAGCGCGACACCCACCTGCCCGGGGCGGGTCGGCGCCGGCATCGGCAGCTGCGCGTCGCGGATGCCGACGGTGTCCCAGCCGCGGGCGGCCAGGGCGGCGCGCGGATCGCGGCGCAGGTGGCAGCCCTGACCGATGACCCGCCAGGGGCGACCGAGCAGCCGCTGGACGGTGGCGGTCGTCCCCGCCCCGCCGACGTGCTCGAGCAGCACCAGACGGCCGCCCGGTCGTAGCACGCGCTCGATCTCGGTGAGCGTGCGGTCGAGGTCGACCACGGTGCACAGCACCAACGTGCTCACCACGGCGTCGACGCTGCCCTCCGCCAGGGGGATCGCCTCACCCGGCGCGGACAGGACGGTGGCCTCGAAGCCGTGGTCGCGCTCGGCCAGGTGCGCCCGGAGGCGCTCGGCCATGGGCGCGCTCGGCTCCAGCAACGTCACCCGCTCGACGCGGGGCCCGTAGGCGGTGAGGTTCGCGCCGGTACCGGCGCCGATCTCCACCACCTCCCCGGCGAGGTCGCCGAGCAGCTCGCGGCGTCGCCGTGCGAGACCGGCGCGCTCGCTGGAGGCCAGGACCCGGTCGTAGCCGGCAGCGAACGCGCGTTCCATCACCGTCACGGGGCCTCGCTCGTGGTCGTCCGACCTGGAGGCTACGCAGCCGACGCCACTAGGCTCGAACGCGACCGACCTCGTGCCCCCACCCCTCGCAGGAGCCCCTCGATGACCACGTCCGAACCGCGCCCCGAGCGCGCGACGACCATCCGCGTCGCCGTGACCGGAGCCGCAGGCCAGATCGGCTACGCGCTGGTCTTCCGCATCGCCTCCGG